>JACQUC010000059.1 GCA_016210495.1 Chloroflexota bacterium | reverse complement strand
GGCTACATCTCGACGATGCGCAAGCAGGGAGTGCCGATCTTCGCCGCGCTCCGCCAAGCCATTGCCGGTGCCCCATTCGCGCCAGCTATGGCGTAGATGCACGGTGCTGAGTAGTTACCTTCTTTTCCGTTTGTCATGGGACTGGACTTCAACTAGGGGCTTCATCCCACCTGCTGTAAGCCTGGCATAAGCCATCAGCTTCCCAGAAACGAGCAGTCACCGACAACCCACACCCCGAAGAGCGGGACGATCGAGGCGCCGCAAAGGCGTTGAACCGTTCCTTCCATCGCCTCGACCCCGAAAAGACGTGTGAACGACTGATAGTCAAGCCAGCCGACTCGCTCCTCACTGAAGGAGTGCACGAGCAGTACCGCTGCGACGGCACGGTACTGCTCGCCGGTGACGATGGCTGACGCGGCGCGATGAAGAAGCTGGTAGCGGACGCCGCCTGCAGGCGAGACGTCGAGGCCGAGCGAGCGTAGCAGAAAGCGCAGGCGCTTCTCTTTGCCTGATGAGGCTTCCCTCCGCCATTCGTCGAGGGTCAGGCCGAAAGACTCGTTGACCTTACCCTCGACCATAATGGACACGGGCCCGGCCGAGGATCGCGCCAAAACGAAGATGTCGTTTTGCGAGGCTCGCCGGCCACCGGGAAGGGGCACTTTGAACTCCGGCACCGCGAGCACCGGTATCAGATTCGCCAGCGATGGGTCAGCGGTCTGGCGCAACGCCTGAGCGACTTCCAGAGGGAACCCGTCAGCGGCCTCCCAGCAGTCTGCCAGCGCACGGGCAGAGTAGCCGGATTGCCAATGCCTCTTGGGGTCAGCAAGAAGGCGTTGCCAGTCCTCCGGACCTTTGGTGAACGCCAGAATACGAGCCATTCTTATCCTCCCTTTAGACCCAACAACCCACGCCTTAGCAGTGCGGAGCGTAGGGCGTTTAGACCCAATGTGAACGTGCCTCGTCCGCGCAGGTATTCCGAAACGCCTTTATCTTCTGTCGACATCGGTTAGGCCACCCTCTGCGATTCAGTACGGGTTGCAGGTGGCTGATGAGATCTGCTTCGAGTGCCTCAGGATATCACCTGTCGTCGTCCTCCAACAATCGTCGCTGTTCATCGATGTAGCGCTGGAGGTCCTCGGGCTTTGGTAGCTCAAGCTGGTATTTGGAGACGAAGAGCCGGTTATCCAGGCCGGCCAGGGCGTATTCCACCAGCACATGGTTCTTGCCTGTGCACAGCAGGATGCCGACAGGTGGCTGGTCGCCGGCGGTCATTTCGCGGGCGCGGTAGTAACTGACGTAGGTGTTGATCTGGCCCAGATGTTCGTGGCGGAATGCGTCCACCTTCAACTCCACCAGCACGTGACACTTGAGCACACGGTGATAGAACACGAGGTCTACGAAAAAGGCCTCTTCCCCGATGAGCAGGCGCTTTTGCCGCGCCTCAAAGCAGAAACCGTGCCCGAGCTCCAGAAGGAATGCTTCAAGCTTCGCCAGTAGCGCCGCCTCCAGCGCCGATTCCGGCAGGACTTCCTGCGGGCGCAGTCCCAGGAACTCGAACACGTACGGATCGCTGATGGCGAGGGCAGGCGTCTGAGCCTCGGCGGCCACGTTCGCAAGGCGCGAGAGCGCCTCTTTGTCGCGGGAGAGGCCTGAGCGCTCGAAGTAGAGGCTGCCGATCTGGCGTCTGAGCTGGCGCACCGACCAGCCGCCTTTGACACACTCGACTTCGTAGAAAGCGCGCTTGAGAGGGTCAGTAATTGCTGCCAGCAGTTCCAAATGGGTGTACGAGAGGCGTTCGACCAGCATTTGCCCTGGATAAGGAGGTATTCCGGTCGCCGACCGGACAATCACAGCCGCGCCTGCTTCCGAAGATTTTTCGGTCACCGACCGGAAAATCTCTTGTGCCAACAACGACTGTGTTTCGGCCCCTGCTGCAATCCATTCGCGTGGGATCACCTCACCGATTTGCGGGTAGGCGCGGTAAAAGGTCAGGTAGGCATAGAGCCTGGGCCGTTCACAGACCGGAACCCCGTGTCCACGTAAAGCATCGGCCAGCCGTTCCATAAGGCGCTCCCCGTATTCTGCCCGATCCTGTGCACGCAACTCGTATTCGTGGATATAGGCACCGATCAGCCAGTTACGGCACGTGAGTGCGACATTGACAGCCCTGGCCGCCGCATAATGCGTGCGCAGGTGGATTTCCGCGATTGTCTCGACCAGTGCCTCGAAGTTCATCTAGTATCCGTTTCCAGGCAACTGTTCAACTCACCCTACCCCCGTTGCCCCAAATTCAGCCGCAGCCCCAGGAACCTGCCGATCAGCGTCACGACCATCATGATGATAACTAGGCCCAGCCCTACGACGTTCGCTCGCTCCATCTGCCCGTTGCCGTCAGCTCCACCATAAGCGGCGCCAGCGGACGGGCGTTGGCCGACGAAAGAAAGATCACGGCCGGGACCTCTCGGACGGCGGCCATTAGCTACAATCGCACAACCGGCGGGCAGCACTTTGACAGCACGGCAGGTTGATGCCTTAACAACCTCAGTCTCGCTCACACCCCGTTCAACGACGCCCGGCCCCATAATACGCTATTGCCGGTGCGACAACAAGGTTCTTGCGTAGTAGATAAAGCTAATGTAACAACTCCCGTAATCTGCCCATACTGGGCACGGAACTATTTCTCCAGTTCGCGAGGAGGGTCTTGCAATGATGGCAGATCGTGTCGAAATCGACCCCGCCGTCGTGCTGGGCAAGCCCGTGATTCATGGCACTCGAATCACTGTTGAACTCATCCTGCGCAAGCTCAGTGAATCAGTGAGGGAGCCACCGTGGAAGATTTGCTCGACGCATACCCGCGCCTTACGCGAGACGACATCCAGGCTGCCCTAGCCTATGCCGCCGATTCGCTAGCCCATGAAACCATCGTGATGCTGATGCAAGGCACTGTATGAGTTACTCTACGTCGATTTGCGGCAGCAGTAGCGTCCCTGTCTTGAGTCAGGCCTACCGTCTTTTCCGGTCTTCCCAACTTACCAGTCATCAATAGGCAGCCTGACCTGCCAGGGTCTCTTAGTTCTCTGTTGTCCAGGCCCAAATACGCCGGGCAAGCTGACGATTGTGTCATTCTGAACGAAGCGGAGCGGTCCGAAGGACTCCGGACTCCTCCGGAGAGTGAAGAATGTCGGCACACGAGCGTCAAGAACACGCCGAGTAACGGCGCTGATTTGCTTGCAGAATGATTGGATATCGCGGCTGGGCTACGCGCAACCGCCCAAGCCTCGTGCCGCCCATCTGCGCTGCACCCACCCTATCTTTGGCCGGCACATGGGATGACCCTGGCGATGAACAGGTGGGCAGGGCCAAGAAGCATCGGGGGGAGGATTGCCCTCCCCCCGATGGACGAACCAGGACCGGCTAGAGGCTACGGGCGCGCGTGGACCTTGGCCACATCGAAGTCCCGGCCTCGGCCGTGACAGGCAGCACAGGCCTCGCCGAAGGACGCCGTCATGGTGGCGGCGTGCGCTGAGGCGTTCTTCGAGTCATGGCAACCCAAGCAAGCGGCCGCGGCCGGCCCCAGCGGGGAGTAGAACTCCCGGGGTGCCACGGTGTTCGCAGCGGTGTCAGGGAGTGGCAGCAGATAGGATGTGCCTACGTGACACTTTG
>JACQUC010000060.1 GCA_016210495.1 Chloroflexota bacterium | reverse complement strand
GCTGGGCACGCCGTCCGTGACCAGCGCCGCCGTGGCGTTCATATTGCCGGTGTTCGTCAGCCTGATGGTGTAGGTGATGGTGTCGCCAGGCGTGGCGGTAGCCGCACTGACCGACTTCGTGGACGTGCTGAAGTTGGGCGCGCTGGTTACCGTAGTCGTAGCCACGGTCGTGCTGGTAAGCGTGCCCAGGTCGTTCCTTACGTCCGCGCTGTTGGTGATCACCGTGCCGTTGGGCAGCGGCGAGTTAACGGTGGCGCGGTAAGTTATGACCACTGGCGTGCCGACCGCAACCGCCCCGTTCCAGAGGACATTGCCGCCGCTGTACGACGGCGTGCCCGCCGTCGCCGCCACGGAGCTCGCGACGTAGGTGAGGTCGCTGGGCACGCCGTCCGTGACCAGCGCCGCCGTGGCGTTCATATTGCCGGTGTTCGTCAGCCTGATCGTGTAGGTGATGGTGTCGCCAGGCGTGGCGCTCGTGGCGCTCACCGACTTCGTGGACGCCGTGAAGTCCGGCGCGCTGCTCACTGTGTTGACTACAGACTTCGATACCTCCGTGCCGCGGCCGTTCCCGATGTAGGCGATGTTCTGGATGGAAGTGCCGTTGGTCAATGGAGTGTTGACCGTGACGCGGAAGGTGATGGTCACGCTTTCGTTGGCGGCCACGTTGCCGACCCAGCCAATCGTCCCATTAGTGTTGTCGTACCAGCCGAGGCCCGCCGTGCCTGGAGACGTTACCGTGTAGCTGATGGCGCCAGTGTTGAAAGTGTAGTCCCAGTTCAGGTTATTCGGCAGCGTGTCGGTAATCCTGATCTGTTGATCGACGGCGTTCTCGTTCCCGGTGTTGGTGATGCGAATCGTGTAAGTTATCTGCCCGCCGGGAGCCACGGTGCTGGGAATCGAGCTCTTGGTCGACGTAGATAGGACCGGCGCACTGCTTACGGTAGACGTGATCGTCCTTGTCAGCAGGTTCCCGACGCCGTCAGCAATGGACGCGGTGTTGGTGATGATGCTGCCGTTAGCCATTGGCGAGTCGACGAAGGCGCGATATGTTATCGTGACAGGCTCGCCGACGGTAACCATGCCGCTCCAGGTCAGCACGGCAGGGCTGCCGCTGACGACGGGCTGTGGACCCGGGTTGGCCCATGCCTGGCCGGGCGTAAAGATCAACCCAGAGGGCACCGCGTCTGTCACCATTGCACTGCGCGCGTGGTCGGTGCCTGTATTCGTTAGCACGATGGTGTAGGTCACGACACTGCTACCAGGCACCACCGTGCTAAGGTTCACCGTCTTCGCCGACGTAGACAGGTTCGGCGCGCTCGTCACGGTGTTCGTCAGGGCGCGGCTGGCAGCGGCGTAGACCTGGGCGTTATCGTCGGAGTACTTGGTGACTCCGGCCATATTTGTAATGACCATGCCACTGGTGAGCGGCGTGTTCACCGTCACCTGGAAGCTCACGGTCACGGTCTGGCCGGGCTCGATCCTGCCGTTCCAGTCCACCTCACGTGGTCCGCTGCTGTAGGATGCCAGCCCAGCCGTGTAGGTAAGCGCGTTGGCGTATGTGACCTCGGCCGGTAAGATGTCCCAGATGTTCGTAAGGTTGGCCGTCGAAGGCCCTCCGCTGGTCAGCACCAGGGTGTAGGTCAGGACGGTGCCCGGCGTCGCCGTGCTGCCGCTCGCGGTCTTGGCGAACGTCACGGCCGGCCAGGTGGACGTGATCGTACTACCCCGGTTGATGTTCTGGCTCACGCCGTCGCTAATTACGGCGCTATTTTGGATCTGCGCCGAGAGTGTGTTGGTCGGCCTCACCGCGTACGTCAGGGTTATGTACTGGTTCACCGGCGCCGTCCCGTTCCACAGAATAGTTCCGGCGGTATATGTGGGTACCCCAGCGGTGGCAGTCACCGATCCCGCGATGTACGTCAACGTGACGGGCAGTACATCCCTGATCGAGGCGTTCGTAGCGACCATGTCGCCCATGTTTTGGATGCTGATGGTGTAGGTCACTCGGTCGCCTGGTGTGACGAGCGTACGGCTTGGCGTCTTGGGCCCGACCATCAGGTTGGGCGCGCTGGATACGACCGAGCTGGCGTACACAGTTGGGGAGATCGGGCCCCACGCCAGCCACGAGTATGCCGCGTTGCTGATGACCAGCCCATTGGTCAGCGGCGTGTTCACCGTCACGTAGAAGCTGACGGTGACGGTCTGCATGGGCTCGATCCGGCCATCCCACCGCACCTGGCCTTCCGTGCCGTAATAGGACGCAGAGCCAGACGTAAAGGTGACGGAGTCAGACGCCACTGCGGTGTTGGCGGGGACGGTGTCGTACATCCGCGCGTCCACGGCGGCGCCAGGCCCCGTATTTGTGATGACGACGGTGTAGGTGAGCAAGCCTCCCGGTATGGCCGTATTGCTGCTAACCGTCTTGGTGTAGTTGAGGCTCGGGAAGAGCACCGCGACGTCCGCCTGCCGGCTCAGGGTGGAGCCGATGCCATCGCTGATCCAAGCCGTGTTGGAGATACTCAGGCCGTTGGAAGAGCTGCCGTTCGGTATGGCGCGGAACGAGATGGTCACCGGGATGCCCACCGTCAACTGCCCGTTCCACCTGATGCTTCCCAGGGTATACGTCGGCACACCCTGGGTAGCGGTCACGCTACCGGATACATAGTCCAGCGTGCTCGCCAAGGTGTCGCTGACAGACGCGTTGGGCGCGTTCATGGTGCCCGTGTTGATCAGGCTGATGGTGAACGTGACTGGATCGCCAGGCGCCACGGAGGCGGGCTGAACCTCCTTCGTCGAGCTCGACAGAATGGGCGTGCTGTTTACCGTGGTGGTAGCGGACTTGCTCGTCACCACCGCGTTACCGTCGTTGACCTGAGCCGTGTTGGTGACGACGGTGCCGTTGTTCAGCGGCGTGTTCAAGGTGACCGGGAAGGTGACCGTGACCTGCTCTCCTGCACCCATGACACCGGCCCGCAAGGTACCGATCCAGCGTATCTGATTGGTGCCGGAATGGTAGTAGGCTACGCCCGAGGTCGAAGTGACCATGGTGGGCACGTAGGTAACCTCTGACGGCAGCGAGTCGGTTATGAGCGCGTCGATGGCCGACCCGAGCCCGGTGTTGGTCAAAACGATCGTGTAGCTTAGCACGGTGCCAGGAGTGGCGGACGGGAGACTGACGCTCTTGGCCGCGATCACGTTGGGCACCACGGCCGTGAACGTGTGTCCGGCGATGACCTCGCCCTGGGCGCCATCGTTAATGGTGGCCGAGTTGCTGACGAGCTGGCCGGCCGTAACGCCCGGCCTCAGGCTGGCTCTGAAGGTGACGGTAACCCTCTCTCCACCAGTTACGACTCCGTTCCAGCGCACCTGCGCCGTGCCTGTGTCGTAGCTCGGCGAGCCGGACGTGGCCGTTACCGAATCGGAAGTGTAAACAAGCTGGCTGGGCAGTGCGTCGGTCACCCTCGCCTGGGCAGTACTGTCTGGACCTGAGCCGGCGTTGGTGATGACGATGGTATACGTGATCGTCTGGCCCGGCGACAGGGTCTCGGCGCTGCCCGCCTTATACGAGCCCGTTAGGTCCGCCCCTGACGAGCCGGTGGAGGACACGATGGTCCACTGGCTGAAGTGGTCTGAAGAGATTATCAGCGTGTTGTTGTCCACGTTCTGGACGACGTTGGGCTGGGTCAGCCAGGTGCCCGTCGCATCGTCCCAGTAGCTGGCCAGAACCTGATCCTCTCTGATGCGCAGCGCCGCCAGTTGCTCATCTGTGTAGTGCAAAATGATGGTGACATTCTGGCGGAAACGCGATATGGTCGCCCCGGTGCTGTCCAGCGCGGTCAGGTCGTAGGCCAGGCCGATGGGCCGCGTCGATGCATCCAGGGCGATCTCGCCCTTGGGCATCGCCTGCACCGTAACCATGTCGCCAGATTCACCCAGCGCGCCGGCCGGGATAATGATCTCGGTGCCGTCTCCGAGTGTGATGTTGCGCTGTGTTCCCGCGTCGAAGCGCACCGAAACCGAATCGGGCATCGAGGTCCCGCCCGTGGGCAGAGTGATTGGCTGTATGAGCAGCGGCGGCGTCGAGGTTACCACGACGGTGTACATCGGGCTCAGGTACAGGGTAGAGCTCTGCTCTCGCACTGCCTGGATGTACCAGGTGTCGTCGGTTGTCACCGGCAACGAGTACGTGCCGTTGGACATCACGTCGGTGTACACGCGATTCTGCAGCAGCGAGGTGGCCCGCACCTTGCCGGAGCTTACCAGCGATCCATCCTGGGTGACCGTACCGGAGATGGCCGCCCCGGGGCTCTGGAAGGTCAGGGCGACCGACACGATTTGGGTCTCCGTCACGGTTCTCGTCACCGGAAGCGGCGGCAGATAGTGCCTATCCGGCGGGAGGAAGGTTTTTATCTGGTATGTGCCGGCGGAAAGCGTGATGGTGAACGTGCCGCTGACGTCGGTGTTGGTGCCCAGAGGAGGCTTATTGCGTCCGACTTCGTCCGTCAGCCTGGCCTGCACCCAGGCGCCGCCGACCGGGCCCGGGTTGGGGGCTGTGACGACGCCCCAGATCTTCGCGCTGGCCCCCGTCAGGGTGAAGTCGAACGTCCTGGTCACGCCTTCGCTGGCCGCGACGCGACTATCCGCCGCCTGCTCCAGCCAGTACCCGGTCGAGGGATCCACCCAGGCGTTGAGGAAATAGTCGCCGGGGAGAACCGTCATCGTGTAGCGGCCGGAGTTAGGATCGATCTGGGTCGGAACGTGCCCGCTGGGCCCGCCGGCGTTCACGTCGGCTCGTATGCCCGTTACAATCGCACCCGACGAGTTGCGCAGCGCACCCGCGATCCAGGCGTTGCCCTGCGTGGCCGTCAACGTCACGGACGTGGTGCCGCCGGAGCTAACGTTGACGTTGGGCCGGCTGGCGATGCCGTAGCCGCTGCCCGGCGCCAGATTGGCTCCCACCGTGTAAGTTCCCGAGGGCAGGGTCATGCTGAACGCGCCGCCGTTGATGGGCCCGCCGTAGCCGCCCTGGCCCGGCCCAATTTCGGCAAAGGCAAAGCCGTACAGGCCGGTCAGCGGGTTGCCGCTGGTATCGACGATGGAGCCGTTGATCTCGCTGTCCGCCGCGTCAAGGGTGAGGATAACGCCCGTGACGGTGACGTTGCCGGTCACGTCGACCTGGACGGGCCCACCCGCCTGCACCCAGTTCTGCCCGGGCTGCGGCACGGCGTTAACCTCCCACAGGCCCGGCGCCACGCTCAGGCTGAACACCCCGTCAGTGATGGACGTCGTGGTAGACCAACCGCCTGGACCGCCCGGGCCCCCGCCCGGACCGCCGCCCGGGCCACCGCCTGGACCGCCCCGACGCATCCACGCGTCGACCTTGATGCCCGAAACGCCCTGGCCAGATCCATTGACCACCGTGCCGTTGATGCGCGCGTCGCGCCCGACCAGAGTGATGTCGCCAAGGTCTCTCGTCTCACCCTCGCCGACCACTACCTGGCCGATGTCCGGGGCAGTCAAAGTCATGTCGGGCATCCAGACGTCCATCTTGTAGGTGCCGGCCGGGATCGTCACTGTGAAGCGCCCGCCCTGGTCGATCGGCCCTCCATTGCCTACGCGCGCCGCGTTGTGGAAGCCCACGCCTCCGTCCGACGGCGGGTTGCCGTCAGGCTTCAGCAGACGTCCGATAATCCGCGATCCCGCCGTGGTCACCGTGAAGTTCAGCGTTCTGGTTACGATTTCAGGTGTTGGCGCGAAGTACTCCAGCGCCGGCGGCTGGCCGTAGGCCCAGTTCGGCATGGCGCCCGGTTGTGGCTCTACCCTGATCCGCCAGGTGCCGGGTCCCATGTTCAGCAGATAGCTGCCCTGCTCGTCGACGCCGTCCTCGACAAAGCCCGCGCCAAACTCCTGGTTGGCGACCACCCGTGCATCGTTGACCGCCTCGCCCGTGCTCCGCCGCACGGTGCCGGAGATAAACTTGGTCGCCGGGCCGAAGACGATGGTCTCGCTCAGGGTCGTACCGGCCTCGACGGTGATCAGCCTGGCCGGTGGCTCGACGACGCCACCGGCGTCCCAGGGCAGGTGAGCCTTCAGCCAGTACTGGCCGGGCCTCAGGCCGCCAAACACGAACTGGCCGTTCTCGTTCGAGCCGGAGAAGTATGACTCCGCCGGGTTGTCCTGCCGGCGCGCGTCCAGCGGCACCCACGGCACAGCCACCGTCATGCCACCGGAGACCTTGACCGTCGATCCCCGCAGGTTGGGGTTGGTCAGGGTCAGCGTCACATAGCGGGTCAGCGTCGGATGTACAGTCGCCGTGACCGGCCGTGAGGGCGAGTAGCCGGACATCGGCCCCGGCTGGGCCTGGAGCGTGTATGTGACACCGGGGTCGAGGCCGCCCAGGCTAAAGTTGCCGGACTGGTCGGTGTCGGCGTGGTGCTCCATCCAGTTGGGGCTGCGCGCGACCACGTGAGTCCAGCTCATCGGAGTCGTCCTATCGGGAGCGTAGACCGTGCCGGTAATGCTGGGGCCGGTGAGGGCCACCGTGAGCGGCAGGGTTATGCTCACCGCCACGCCGTTTGTTACCGTGATGGGTATAGGGCGCGACCGCCCGTACATAAGCGACAGCTCCCAGGGAGGCCCAGCCTCCAGCATATACACGCCGTCGTCTACCTGGCCCAGGGTGAACACGCCGTCATCGTTGGTATCCCCCTCGGCGCCAAACCACCAATTGTTCGTGCGCAGACTCACGTGGGAGCGCGAGATCGGCGTCGTCCGGTCGGGCGCCGTGACGGTGCCGGTGAGGAACGGATTGGTCAAGGTGATGACATAGCCGCTGATGGGCGTGCCGGTAAAGAAGATCGTGCGCTCCACGGAGTTCCCGTAGGATGAACCCCACGGCGCCCTGGCCTTGATCTTATAGGTGTTGGGTGGGATGCCGGAGAACGAAAAGCTGCCGTCGCTCCTGCTGAAATCCATGCGCCTGAAGCCGCTGTTGGGATCCCCGGGGTTCGGATCGGTGTAGAGCTCGACGTTGGTCTGGCTGACCACGTTGGAGGCCGGGTCCTTGACCACGCCCCTGATGTCGGCCGGGCGCAGCGTCAGCGTGATGTACCTGGTCCCTGTAAACTGGAAGGTCATCGCGCTGGACTCGCCATCCGTCGAGCCGGGCGGCGGGTAAGCCACAAACGAGTAGTTCGTGTCCGTGGTGAGGCCGGAGATCTGGAACTCACTGTTATCGTCGGTTTGGTCTTGTGCCACGGGAGGGCCAAACTGGTTGCCCGCCTGGCGCACCTCGACCCTGGCGTCTCTGCCGACGGTGATACCGGCGGAGCTCAGCACCGTGCCGCTGATCTGCACAGTGCCCATAGGACCCGGGCCTGGGCCAGGTCCTGGCCCAGGGCCTCCGCCACCGCCGACGTTAAGCACAAATGTTCTGCTGAAGACATCCCCGGATCCATTGTTGATGTAAGCCGTGTTGGTGATGGCATCGGGGTTTTGTACGGCCGTAGTTATGATCGCCCGGTAGGTGAGGGTCACTGGTATGTTGGTGGAGACAGGCCCCTGCCAGGTAACGGTGCCGCCACCGGGCGGTCCGAGCGTGCCCGTGACGGTTCCAGCCGTCGCCGTGACCGACTGCGACACAAGCGTCAGCGAAACCGGAAGGGTATCCGTGACTCTGGCGTTCCCGGCCTCCGAGTCTCCGTCGTTCCTGAGCACGATGGTGTAGGTCACCTGCCCTCCAGGCCCCGCACCCCCTCCATCGGCCCACTTATTCGACATGCCGAGGTTCGGCCCGCCACCTCCGCCCGGCGGCCCTGGAGGCCCGCTCTGGACGTTCAAGAAGTGCGTCTTGCTGAACACGGCGCCGAAGCCATCGGCGATGACGGCGGTGTTGCTGATGCTGGTGCCCTCCGCCAGCCCCGCGGGCACGGTCACCCGGAATGTGATGCGCACGGGAGGTGCCTGGGCGTTGACCGAGCCGGTCCAGGTGACCGTGTTGCCGGCGCCCACCGCCGTACCGACGGTCGGCGAGACGGACTCGGGTATCAGGATCAGCGGGCTTAGGATGGTGTCGGTGACCCGCGCGTTGGGCGCGTCCTGGCCCCCGGTATTGGATAGCACGATCGTATAGGTGATCTGGGAGTCGGGCTGTGCGGATGGCGGGCCCCGCTTCTCGGATTGCGTCAAGTCGGCCCAGCCGCCGGGCTGCCCGCCGGAGATCGTGGTGGTGACGCCCCTTGCGTACAGCACCCCGGTGCCCTCGTGGATCAAGGCGGTGTTGGAAAACGAGTTGCCGGCAGATATGTTGCCGGTGATCACGGCGCGGAAGCTAATGTTGACCGACTGCCCGGCGGTGACCGTGCCGTTCCAAAAGACCGTTCCTCCGTACGCGCCCTCGGGCGCGTCGTATGGGTCCGCATTCACCTTCACCAGCACTCCCGGCGCGCTCTCGGTAATTACTACGGCGGCTGGGAGCACGTCGGTGACGCGAGCGCCCACCGCGTCGGTCGTGCCGGTGTTCGTCAGCGTAATGACGTAGGTTATCACCTGCCCGGCCACGGCATCGAGGGTGGTGCGCTTGGCGGAAGTCGACAGATTCGGCCCGGCGCTTACGGTGGTAGTCACCGACCTGGTGGCGATGGCGCCCGCACCGTCGATGGTCGCCGTGTTGGTCAGGACGTCGCCGTTCTGGGCCGTGGCACTGACCGTGCCTCGGAAAGTGATCGTTACCATTTCAAAGGCCGTCACGGTGCCGGTCCACGTGATCGTGTTGCCGGCGAACTCCGGCGGCGGCCCCACCGTGGCGGTGATCGTTTCCGTCACCACCGCCAGCTTAGCGGGCAGCGTGTCCGTGACACGCGTGCCAACAGCGTGCAAATTGCCGTTGTTGACCAGTCTGATCGTGTACGTGAGCGGCGCGCCAGGGCCGGCCACGTCGGCGCTGGCGGTCTTGCTGGACATGGACAGATCGGCCCTGCTGGTGGCCGTCAAAGTCGCCGTCCGACTGATCACGTCGCCAAACCCGTCGGCGATCCAGGCCGTGTTGGTGACGACGCTCCCGTCGGCCAGCGTCGGCGATACGACCGAAAGGAAAGAAATGTGCACGTCGAAATTGGGGCTGGGGTAAGCGCTGATCGGGCCAGTCCAGGTGATGGTGTTACCTGTGCTTGTGATATCCCCGCGCGTGGCAAAGAGGGTATTTGGCATCAAGGTCAGCGAGATCGGCAGGACATCGGTCACGACAGCCGCCGTAGCGTCCCCACGGCCGAAATTGTAGAGATCGATATTGTAAACCACCGTGCCACCGGGATACGTGTCCGCCGGTTGGACGCGCTTGGTGGAGTTGCTGAGATCCGGCCGCTCCTGCCGCGGAACGACAACTGTCGTGGTGGCGGTCCGGGTCACGATCCCGCCTGAGCCGTCGTCGATGCGGGCGGTGTTGGTGAGCACGGTGCCGTCGGAGATGTCTTGGGAAGCGATACGTGCCAGGAAAGTGATGGACACCTGCTGGCCCACCGATACGGGACCGCTCCATGTCAGCACACCACCGGCAAAGCTTGGCGCCGGACCCGAGCTGGCCCAGGCCGCGGGCGGATTACCGATCAGATCTAGCGTGACCATCTCCGTACTTGGCGGCAAAGTGTCCGTGACGCGCGCGTTGGGCGCATCGAGATTGCCCGAATTCGTCACCCTGATCGTGTACGTAAGCTCCTGGCCAGGGTTGGCCGACCCCGGCGGCTCCACCGTCTTGGTGGAAGTCGAGAAGTCGGACATGCTGCCGACGGTCACGGTAAAGGTCTGGGTGAAGGGATAGCCGGATCCGTCGTCGATTATGGCGTGGTTCGGTATCGCCAGGCCGTTGGGCGCCGTGTCGGTGATGCGTCCGAGGAAGGTGATCGTCACCGGCTGCCCCACGTTGACGGAGCCGGTCCAGGTCACCGTGCCGCCTGGCGACACGCTGGCGATCCCCGACGTCGCGGTCACCAGCGCCCCGCCCGCAAGCGGGACCAGTTCTGTGCTGATGGGCATCGTGTCGGTGACCCTGACGCCGTGCGCGTTGTCGGTGCCCTCGTTTCGTAGCTTGATGGTGTACGTCACCGTCTCCCCGGCCGCCGCCACGCTCCGGTTCGCGCTCTTCGACGACGACGTAAGATCGACCCAACTGAAGACGTAAAGCGGCCCCGTCTTGGTAACGACTCCGCCCACGCCGTCGTCGATGACGGCGGAGTTGAACGCCATCCCGCTGGTCACCGGCAAGTTCACCGTCACCTGGTATGTCACGCTAACAGTCTGTCCTGGCAAGACGGTGCCGCTCCAGCGCACCTGGTCTGGCGCCCTGGTAGCTTGGAGCACGCCGGAATTAGGCGGGAACATCGACGTCGAGCTGAGGTTGAGGCTGAGCATCTCCGTCGGAATAGTGTCGGTCATGCGTGCGTTAATGGCAGCTCCGGGGCCCCTGTTGATGATGCCGACGGTGTATGTGTGCACGGTGCCAGGCATGACCTCGCTCACGTCGCCGCCGTCGACAAACTTGACCGACCGCGACAGATCCGGCAGCACTCCCGTGATGACGTTCGATTGGGTGATTACGTTCCCGGCGATGGAGATAACGGCCGAGTTGGTGATGCGCTCGTTGTTCAGGACGCCGACACTCGTTGTGGCCCTGAAGGTGACGGTCACCGGCTGGTTGGGCGTCAACGTGCCATTCCAGCGTATCTCGCCCGGGGTGTTGTCTGAATAATAAGCAAAGCCGGACGTATACGTCACCGAACCGAAAGAATAGATCATTTGGCTCGGCAGCGGGTCGGTCATAAAGACGTTGGTCGCGCTCGTGCTGCCGTTGTTGGCCATGACGATCGTGTAGGTCACCAGTTCGCCGGGCGAGGCCTGTAAGACATTGGCGTTCTTGAAGGACACCAGATCAATGGCGGTCGTCACCGTGGTCGCGGCCGTCCTGGTGATGACCCCCCCGCCGCCGTCGTCGATTTGCGCGGCATTGGTTATGACCGTGCCGGTTTGCGCCGAGGGACTGATCGTCCCGCCGAAGGTAATCGTGACCGGCACGCCGACGCTGACGTTGCCGCTCCACTTGACGCTGCCACCGCCGGGTCCCGGCACTCCCGCCGTCCCCGTAACCGCTCCTGCCGTGGCCGTCACCGAATCGGCGGCCAGGATCACCAGGCCCGGCACGGTGTCGGTGACCCGCGCCCCCATCGCATCCGCGTTCCCGCTGTTGTCTAGCCGAAGCGTGTAGGTGAGCCGATCGCCCGCCGACGCGGTAGCGCGGTTGACGGACTTGAAGGAGCTCATCAGGTCGGGCATGGTTCCCACCCAGATGTCGATCCATCTGGTGTATGTGACCCCAGCGCCGTCGTCGATGGTGACTGTGTTGGTCACATAGCCGTTGGGCAGCAGCGGGCTGATGACCGCGCGGAACGAGATGACCGCAGGCTGCTGCATTGCCAGAACCGGACCAGCCCAGGTGATGATGCCGCCCGGGCTAACCCCAAAGCTGCCCACGGTGGCCGTGAGAGACCCTGGGACGTAGGACAGCCCGCTTGGCAGAGGGTCGGTGAGACGCGCCGAGGGAGCGTTTGCCCCTCCATAGTTCTGCACCATTATCGTATAGGTCACGGTCTCGCCCGGCGCGGCCGACAGTGGGTCGGCCGACTTGAACGAGTTAACAAGGTTCGGCACAGCCGTTACGGTGAGGCTCACCGACCTGGATATTACAAGCCCTTGTCCGTCATCAACATCGGCGGTATTCGTCACGACGGCGCTGGTAGTCCCGAATGGCAGGAAGCCGACGAAGGCACGGAAGGTGATGGTCGTCGATTGTTGGGCCGTGACGGTGCCGTTCCAGGTCACCGTCTGATTGTTATTAGTAACGGTAACGGTGCCGTTGCTGGCCCAAATGAGCGGGTTGCCGCCGGGGTCGGTTGCCAGATCGAGCCCGGGCGGCCCGGGGGGCAAAGTATCGGTGACCCTGGCGTTGACTGCGTCGCCGGGGCCGGTGTTGCTCAGCACAATGGTGTAAGTCACCTGTTCATTAGGGTGCGCCGTCGTGCGGTCGACGATCTTGATAGAGGCAGAGAGATTCGGCTGCGGAGGCTGTGGCGGTGGATCGGCCGACTGGCCCATCAACGGAAAAACGAGCAGAACGAGCACCGCAACGCATATCGGAGTAAGGCCGAAGACCAAGGGCTTGAGCGCAGTTTTCATACAATCACCCTCCCCGCACCGAATCAAGAAAACGACGCTAGCAGTGGAGGCAAAGCCACAAATCTCTCAGAGTGAGCCGTCCCCAAGGTAAACCGCCTGCTATTGTAGCATACGGGCGATGTGCCCGTCAAGCGTTTTTGTGGTCGAAAATCAGGTTTATTTTCCAGCGTTCGCTGGATGCTGTGTCTTGCCCGCCGCGCGCTGGCGCGGGCCCGGACCTCGGGGGGCGTCCACTTGTGGCCGCTCCCTTTAAGGGGTGCGCGCCCTTGCCGTACCGTGCCGGCGCGAGGATGGCCTCGCCTCAGCAGGAGCCCGCCCCTGCCAAGCCATCTCGGCACTCGAACAGGCACGCGCACCATGAAGGGTGCGGCTACGGATGCACCGGCCACAGGTGTACCCGTAGAGGATTGTGCATTGCGGACAAATAGTATTGTGCGTGTTGACAACTCAGACAGCCCACTCTATAATGCCGGGGGCAAACGGTTGCCGACGTTGGTGCTATTTGCCCAGTTTGCTGCACTGAGATTTGTGCGGAGGTGTTCATCGAAGGTGATCAACCACGACGTGGAACGCAAGGTGATGGCTATCCTTAAGGTTCTTGCCGGCGAAGAAGAGCCTTTGGGGGCGCGCACCATCTCGCGGCGCCTGAAGGAGCACGGCGTCGATCTAACCGAGCGGGCCGTGCGGTACCATCTGCAGATTCTAGACGAGCGGGGCCAGACGCAGAGCAACGGCAAAGAGGGGCGGCTGATCACCGCCAAAGGCCGCGAGGAGATAGCCAACGCGCTGGTCTCCGACAAAGTTGGCCTCGTGATCAACAAGATCGATTCTTTGTCCTTTCGTACGTCGTTCGACATCAGAGCTAGAAAGGGCCGCGTGATTCTTAACACGTCCCTGCTGCCGGCCGACAGGTTCCCGATGGCAGTGGCGGCAATGAAAGACGTCTTCGCCACCAAGCTGTGCGTCAGCGATCTGGTCGCCGTAGCGCGCCACGGCGAATCACTGGGCAGCATAACGGTGCCCAAAGGCATGGTGGGGTTTGGCACGATCTGTAGCATCACCATCAACGGCATTCTACTCAAAGCAGGCATCCCCGTCGACTCGCGTTTTGGCGGGATTCTACAACTCAGGGAGTTCAAGCCTCTGAGGTTCACCGAGCTCATCAGCTATGCCGGATCGTCCCTGGACCCCCTGGAGGTTTTCATTCGAAGCAAGATGACCAGCGTCAGGACGACCTCAAAGCTGGGGGATGGTAAGATACTGGCCAGCTTCCGTGAGGTACCGTCGGTTTGCCAGCCCGCCGTCGAGGAGATTCTGGCCGAGATCAGCGAGGCTGGCTTGCACGGATTGATCACCCTTGGCAGGCCCGGCCAGGAGCTTCTCGATGTGCCGGTCGGCGTCAACCGTGCTGGCATGGTGGTCATCGGTGGCCTGAACCCGCTGGCCGCGGCCGAGGAGGCGGGTATCATCACGGAGAATCGGGCGATGAGCACGATGTACGACTTCGAGGCGCTGCGGAGCTTCTGGGAGATATAGATTAAACAAGGAGGAAGAGTGTAGTGAGCTTCAGCAACAAGATCAACGCCAGTTCGGTTACTGGCACCCGGAGCCGCGTCCCCGACGTGGCGCCGTACTCGGGTTTGTGCGCGGTCTGTCTGGACGGATGTCCGGGCACGTGCGAGGTAGCGAAGTCGTCCTTCCGGGGGCGCGAGGTTCTGTACCCAGAGCCCTTCGGCAAGATCACGGCGGGGGCGATCAAGGACTACCCCGTCGACTACTCGCACCTGAACATCCAGGGCACGTGTGTTGGCGCTCTCGGGGTCGCCGCTGATTCGGACAAGGCGATCTTTCCCCTCGTCGACACGTCGACAGAGATCGGTGCAGGGAGCAAGATCAAGATGAGGCTGCCGATATTCTCCGGCGCTCTCGGCTCCACCGATGTCGCCCGCAGGAACTTTGAGGGGATGGCCATCGGCGCGGCGATCTCCGGCATAAGCGTGGTCGTGGGTGAAAACGTGTGCGGCATGGACCACGATGCGGAGATTCGCAACGGGCGCGTGGTGAAATCGCCGGAGATGGCCAGGCGAATAAAGGCCTTTCGCGACTGGGACGAGGGCTATGGGACCATCATCGTGCAGTACAACGTCGAAGACGGGCGCCTTGGCGTGCCCGAGCTGGCGATCGAGCTGGGCGCTGAAGCGATCGAGCCCAAGTGGGGCCAGGGCGCCAAGGACATCGGCGGCGAGGTGAAGCTGCCGACCCTGGAGAGGGCACTGGAGCTGAAGAGCCGCGGCTACATCGTTCTGCCCGATCCGGAGGACCCGGTCGTGCAGGAAGCCTTCAAGGCCGGCGCCTTCCACGAGTTCGAGCGGCACTCGCGGCTGGGCATGGTCGGCGAGCAGGAATTCTACGATGAGGTCCAAAGGCTGCGCAAGCTCGGCGCCAAGTACGTTACCTTGAAGACCGGCGCCTACCGCCCGGCGGACCTGGCCAGGGCGGTGAAGTTCGCCTCCAGCGCTAGAATCGACCTTCTGACCATCGACGGCGCGGGCGGTGGCACCGGCATGAGCCCGTGGCGGATGATGAACGAGTGGGGCATACCCACGATCTACCTTGAAGCCATGGCCTACAGCTTTGCCAAAGGCCTGCAAGAGCAGGGGGCGTTTGTGCCCGATATGGCGATCGCCGGCGGATTCTCGCTCGAGGATCACGTGTTCAAGGCTCTTGCCCTGGGCGCGCCCTTCGTGAAGGCGGTCTGCATGGGTCGCGCCACGATGATCCCGGCGATGATCGGCAAGAACATCGGCATCTGGATGAAGGAGGGCAAGCTGCCCAAGGAGGTGGCGAAGTTCGGCGACACCGTCGACAAGATCTTCGTGGGTGCCGCCAAGCTGAAGGAGAAGTACGGCGAGGACTACAAGCGCATTCCGCCGGCGGCCATCGGTATGTACACGTTCTGCGACAGGCTCGGCGCGGGCTTGCAGCAGTTGATGGCGGGCGCCCGGAAATTCGCCCTGAGGTACATCGACCGCGACGACCTGGTGGCGTTGACCCGCGAGGCGGCCGACGTCACCGGTATTCCCTACGTAATGGACTGCGATCGCATCGAGATCGAGCGCATCCTGGGCATCAAGTCCCCGGCGGTCTTTGCGTAGCAAAGAGTACGTTTTCACCACGGAGACACAGAGACACGGAGAATCAAAGAAAACTCCGTGTCTCTGTGTCTCCGTGGTGTTTTCTCGCGTTGCGCCCCAAATAAAGTTGACAGGAAGCCTAAATTACGATAAAATGTCGGCAAACGGTTACCGACGTCGGTTGTCCGGACGTCGCGGCGACGTTCGCAGGCGAGGCGCTCAAACCCTCGTGTGGTGTGTCAACGAGGGTTTTCCTTTATCAGCAGACATCCTAACCCAACGGGAGTCCAGCCATGAAGCGAATCTATCCTCGCGAAGAGGTTTGTATAGGCTGCCGACTGTGTGAGATACACTGTCTGGTGCAGCACTCGCGCTCCAAGAATCTGATCAAAGCCTACAAGAAAGAGTCGCCCCGTGGCATCGCCAGGATCAGTGTCCAGGAGGATGGCCCGGTTTCCTTCGCCCTGCAGTGCCGCCACTGCGAAGAGCCACTGTGCGTGTATTCCTGCCTCACGGGGGCGATGTATCGTGATCCCGAAACTGGCGCGGTCAGGCACGACGCGGAAAAGTGTGTCGGCTGCTGGACTTGCATTCTGGCGTGCCCCTACGGTGCCATCGCCCGCGACCTCGGCGCCCGCAAGATCGTCGCTAAGTGTGACCTCTGTCCCGGCCTCGCCGTCCCGGCCTGCGTCGCCAACTGCCCCAACGAGGCCTTGATCTATCGGGAGGAGGCAAGCTAGTGGCAACGTACGTCATCGTCGGCAACTCGGCCGGAGGCATCGGAGCGGCAGAGGCCATTCGGCAGGTCGACAAAGAGAACGAGCTCGTCATGATTTCGGACGAGCCCTTCCCCGCCTACTCTCGTCCACTTATCTCCGAGTTCCTCGCGGGCGAGACGACTCTGGAGAAGATGCTGTACCGGCCGCGCGACTTCTACGCCAGGCACAATGTCTACGCCGTTCTTGGCAAGAAGGCAGCACGCCTCTCCTTTGATCCCAAATACGTCGAACTGGAAGACGGCGAAAGAATCGCCTGGGAGAAGCTCCTCATCGCCACCGGTGGCACACCCTTTGTGCCGAAGACCGAGGGCTCCGACAAGACCGGCGTCTTCACGTTCACCACTCTGAAAGATGCTCAGGCCATCGAAGGAAAACTAAGAGGCGCCAGGAGCGCGGTCGTCATCGGCGGCGGCCTCATCGGCATCAGCGTAACCGAGGCCCTGGTCAAACGTGGCTTGCAGGTCTCCGTCGTCGAGCTCAAAGACAGGATTCTCAACATTCTGCTGGACGAGGAAGCGTCGGCCTTGGCCGAGGACGCTGTGAACAAAGCGGGCGTAAGGATTATCACCGGCCACACTGTGGCACGTATCCTGGGCCACCAGGATGACGACGCCACTGTGGGTGGCGTGGTCCTCGACGACGGCGAGGTAGTTGCCTGCGACATCGTGGTGATGGCCATCGGCGTGGTTCCACGGGTCGAATTGGCCCGAGAAACCCCGATCAAGATCAATCGCGGCATACTGGTGGACCGTGCCATGCGCACCAACGTGCCCGACGTCTACGCGTGCGGAGACGTGGCAGAGGCGTACGACTTCGTCTGGCAAAGCAATCGTGTCACGCCGATCTGGCCCAACGCCTACATTGGCGGCAGGGTGGCCGGGTTCAATATGGCGGGGATCGCCGCCGAGTACGCGGGCGGCACGGCGATGAACTCGCTGAACTACTTCGGCCTGGCCATCGTCTCGGCAGGCATGGTAAGCCCCGATGGGCAGGCTAGCTACGAAGTCCTCGTGGAGAAGCGCCTGGACGAGGGCGTGTACAAAAAGGTGATTTTGCGGGACGGAACGGTCGTGGGAATGGCCTTTGTGGGCGAGATAGACAGATCGGGAATCGTCCTCGGTCTGATGCGGGATGGCGTTCCTGTCGACAGCTTCAAGTCCCACCTCACTTCGGCAAACCTGAACTTCGCCCTGTTCCCCGAGCAATTGCGTAAGGCGAGACTTGGCCTGACCGGGCTAACCGGTCCCGCCACGTCGGAGGACCAGGTAGATCAAGAGATGGAGGCGGTCGTCGAGTAGCCGCTTCGGGAGGGGCCAGATGATGAGCAACGTCAATCACAACAACCCTTATGGCGACGACAAGGTTATCGCCGCCTGTTCCATATTCGGAATGATGGACACCTCGGGCAAAAGGTTCTCCGGCAGGGACGTCATCAAGGCCATCGCCAATATGCACGATCGTGGCAACGGTCTGGGAGGCGGATTTGGCGTCTACGGCATCTACCCCCAGTACGCCGACCAGTATGCCTTTCATATAATGTACATGAGTAACGAGGTACAGGACGAGATCGAGTCGTTCCTGAAGCGGGGCTTTCACGTCGTGGCCGACGAGCAGGTGCCGACCAGGCCAACCCCGGCCATCAAGAATCCGCCTCGCATCTGGCGCTACTTCCTGGCGCCGAATGACTCCCGACCGTCGCCGCAGTCAGAAGACGACTACGTGGTCGAGCAGGTGATGAAGATCAACACCGGCGTGAGCGACGCCTTCGTCTTCTCGAGCGGCAAGAACATGGGCGTGTTCAAAGGGGTTGGTTATCCTGAGGAAATCGCCCACTACTTCTGCCTGGAAGACTACGAGGGCTATCTGTGGACGGCGCACGGCAGGTTCCCCACCAATTCGCCGGGCTGGTGGGGAGGCGCCCATCCTTTCAGCATCCTGGATTGGACGGTGGTCCACAACGGCGAAATCTCGTCCTACGGCATCAACCGCCGGTACCTGGAGATGTTCGGGTACCACTGCACGATGCACACCGACACCGAGGTGGTGGCCTACGCGGTGGACCTGCTGATGCGTCGGCACGGGCTGCCCATCGAGGTTGCCGCCGATGTCCTGGCGCCACCCCTATGGAGCCAGATCGATCGCATGCCGGAACAAGAGCAGACGCTTTGCCGCACCCTGAGACAGGTCTACTCCAGCCTTCTCTTGAACGGCCCGTTCACGATCATCATCGCTCACGAGGGCGAGATGATCGGGCTCACCGATCGCATTCGTTTGCGCCCGCTCACCGCCGGCGTTAGGGGCGACGTTCTGTACCTGTCCTCGGAAGAGTCGGCCATCCGACTGGTATGCCCCGATCTCGAGAAGGCCTGGTCGCCGATGGGCGGCGAGCCCATCGTTGGCAAACTGAAAGAAGCCGGCGAGAGCGAGCTGTACACCATCCGCGAGAAGGCGGTAGCCTGAGGAGACCTTTATGCCACTGAAGACTTACCTACCGACGAAGTTCATTGTAGATAGAGATCCCAATCGCTGCATCCAGTGCCAGGTGTGCGTGCGGCAATGTGGCTTCGACGTCAATTACTACGATGCCGACGACGACGAGGTGAGGAGCCGCGACGAGAAGTGCGTGGCCTGCCACCGCTGTGTGGTCTTCTGCCCGACGGATGCCCTGACCATCCGCAAGAACCCGCTGGACTACCGCGAGAACTTCAACTGGCGTGGGGAGGCCATCGAGGACATCCTCAAGCAGGCAGAGACGGGCGGCATCCTTCTCACGGGTATGGGCAACGACAAAGCCTACCCCATTTACTGGGACAAGCTGGTGCTGAACGCCAGTCAGGTTACCAATCCATCCATCGACCCCTTGCGCGAGCCAATGGAGCTGCGCACTTTCCTGGGGCGCAAGCCGGACAGGGTGGAGATCGACCGCCTCACGGGTGAGCTGAAGACCCGACTCGCCCCGCTGGTATCCATCGAAGTTCCGGTTCTGTTCTCGGCCATCTCCTACGGAGCCATCAGTCTGAATGTACACGAGTCGCTGGCCCGCGCCGCCAGCGAGGCCGGCACCCTCTTTAACACGGGCGAAGGTGGCCTGCACCGCAAGCTATATCAATACGGCAAGAACACTATCGTGCAGGTTGCGTCAGGCCGGTTTGGTGTGCACCAGGACTACCTCGACGTGGCGCGGGTGGTGGAAATCAAGATAGGACAGGGTGCCAAGCCGGGCATCGGTGGGCACTTGCCGGGTGAGAAGGTGAGCGCGGAGGTGGCCGAGACACGTATGATACCCAAGGGGACCGACGCCCTGTCGCCGGCCCCGCACCACGACATCTATTCCATCGAAGACCTGTCGCAGCTCATTTACGCTCTGAAGGAGGCCACCAACTACACGAAGCCGGTCTCGGTGAAGATAGCGGCCGTACACAACTCGGCGGCCATCGCCAGCGGCATCGTACGGGCCGGCGCGGACATCGTCGCCATCGATGGTCTAAGAGGCGCGACGGGAGCGGCGCCCAAGATCATCAGGGACAATGTGGGCATACCCATCGAACTGGCGCTGGCGTCGGTCGACGCGCGCCTGCGCCAGGAGGGGATTCGCAATCAGGCCTCGATCGTGGTCGCCGGGGGCATAAGGAACGCGGGCGACGTGGTCAAGGCAATCGCGCTGGGCGCCGACGCCTGCTACATCGGCACGGCGGCGCTTATCGCCATCGGCTGCCACGTTTGCCAGGCCTGCTACACGGGCCGTTGCTCGTGGGGCATCACCACCACCGACCCCTACCTGGTTAAGCGCATCAATCCGGACGTCGCCAGCCACAGGCTGGTCAACCTGCTCCGGGCCTGGAGCCTGGAGATCAAGGAGATGCTCGGCGGTATGGGCGTCAACGCGCTGGAAAGCCTGCGCGGCAACCGCCTCCACCTGCGAGGCGTTGGGCTGACCGATACCGAGCTGGACATACTTGGCGTGAGGATGGCAGGGAGCTAAGAATGAGCACCAAGACGACGGGAACCAGCACTGTGAACGCGACGGCGTTCATCGACGCCGAGGGGGTTTACTATCGAGACCTGAACGCCACGCTCCGGGAAGCGGTGAGCAACGACGTCGAGCGCATCGAGCTGCGCAATATCTGTGGCCAGCGCTACATCGGCACCGATTTGAATCGCCCGGTTCGGATCGATATCTATGGCACGCCTGGTAACGATCTGGGCGCCTTTATGAACGGCCCTCGCATCGTGGTCCACGGCAACGCGCAGGACGGCTGTGGCAATACGATGAACGAGGGCGAGATCGTCGTACACGGCCACGCTGGCGACATCACGGGCTTCTCGATGCGCGGGGGCAAGATCTTTGTGCGCGACGGTGTGGGCTATCGTGTAGGCATCCACATGAAGGAGTACCTGGACAAGAAGCCCAGCCTGGTAATCGGCGGCGAGGCGCAGGATTTCCTGGGCGAGTATATGGCCGGCGGCATCCTCGTCGTGCTTGGGCTAAGTCTGAAGAGGGGCGAATACCACCGCGCCAGCTTCATCGGCACCGGGATGCACGGCGGTGTCCTGTACATCCGCGGCAAGGTAAGGGAGCATCAACTGGGCAAGGAAGTCGGCGTCGTCGAGCTCAAGGACGACGACCGGACCACGCTTTCCAGGCTGGTCGGCGAGTATGCCTCCCATTTCGGCCGCGACGCTGAAGAGATCCTCGCCGGCGACTTTATCAAGCTGGTCCCCCTCTCTTTGCGACCCTACGGCCGACTGTACGCGTACTGATTCGCGGTCCCGAAATGCGGCTACCGGCTGTGCCTCCGGCATCTCGTAGGGGCGGTTCGCGAACCGCCCCATAGGCATTAAGCTAGGGCGAATGCTGATTTCAGAGCCAGCGGCCAGGGACGTCGTTAACGTAGGGGCGAACGGCGTTCGCCCGCATCGTTGGTACGAAGATGCAAGAAATCGCCGGGAACATTGACGAGGGGGAATCATGCCAACGTTTTGCGCGCTAGATGGGCATCTGAGTGGATTCTGGAGATCGTACGGGCGAACGCCGTTCGCCCCTACGT
>JACQUC010000002.1 GCA_016210495.1 Chloroflexota bacterium | reverse complement strand
TCCGCTGTACCGAGGCCTTCCCTTCTCGTCCCTCTCCTCGACCGGCACCTTTAGCCACATTTTGATGAGGCTCAGCACCGTTCCATCCGCGATCCTCCTCGCCAAACTCTTCATCAGCTCGGAGTGTGGAATCGTGTCGAAATACTTGGAGAGGTCCGCGTCAATCACCTCGGTCTTCCCTCGGGCAAGTTCCCGATGCACCTCCTGCACCGCCTGTACGGCGCTGCGCCCGGGTCGATACCCGTACGCCTCGTCGCTCAGGTCAGCTTCGAAGATGGGTTCCAGGATGAGTTTCGCTGCCGTCTGGGCCACTCGATCTCGAATGGTCGGAATTCCCAGCGGACGCTCTCCCCCTCCCGGCTTCGGTATCAGCACCCTCCGTACTGGCTGGGGCCGATAGGTCTTTCCCTGCAATGCTTCTTGCAGCTCCTTGAGCCACCGTTCCTCGCCGTACTTCTCGATATCCTCGAAGGTTTGCCCATCGACTCCGGCTGCGCCCTTCTTCGACTTCGACTGCTTGAGCGCCTCCACCAGGGTGTCCCATCGGTGAATCTTGTCGTACAGCACGTAGAATCGGAACGCCGGCTCCGTCTTGGCCTTCACGTACAGCTTCCCTCGGAGCTCTTCGAGTTTTGTTTGGGTTGTTAGGCTCATCACCAATCTCCCGCTCGTCCGCTCCTCGTGAAGCACCCTGAACCAGGGCTCCTTCCCTCCACGGTCGTTACCCGCTTCATCGGTACTGTGAGCCCCTCCGACACCTGGCCGAGCCACCCCTGACGGCGTGTTCGGGTCGCGATCCCGCTCCACCAAGTCTCCCGTGTTGCGCACCTTCCCTTGCACGCATGCTGCGCCCAATGCCCCGGCAGACCGCTGGACGTTCGTCGGTCGATTGCTCCCGTCCAGCGCAGCGGCCTTCCCCAAGTCCTGGAAGGGTCGGCGCCTGCGGCATCACTATCGGAGCCTGCTCAGGCTTCACTCACATTGCGGCCTGCGTGCTTGCTCAACCTCCTTTCAGAGGCCTTCTGTCTCGGGGCTTCGAGAAACCTGGTCACCGGGGACCAGGCCCTCGCCCGATAGCTACCGAGGCGCATCGACAATTCCTCGGGCGGGACTTTCACCCGCTGGTGAAGGCGCACCTTCACGGCGCACCAGGAGCTCTGAGCCTCATCGAGGCGACAGCTACAGCGAATCGCTGACTAGGAGGCCAAGCCCGAGCGCGTTGCGCTTGACACGGTCGTCGGTAGACACGACCAATGGCACCCCGATTTCGGCTCCATATTGGGCGGCGGTGGCCAAGTGAATCGCGTCTACTGTCCTCAGCGGTTCACCGGGAAAAACTTCGCTGACCCGCGCCAACACTTCGTCGGTCACGGCATATACAGTCCAGTGGGCGATGGCGGACTTAAACCGGACCCAGGCTCGATCGCGGGCTTCCGGGCTCAGCGCTTGCGTCGCGACCAGTCTGCGGAGCGTTCTGCCAACTTCTGGGGACGTGATTGCCGAAGTCGTAATTCGTGCGGCGCTCGCAAGAAGCTCCTCGATTTGGTCGGCATTCGGGGCACCAAGAAGCCAACGGAGGACAGCGCTCGATTCTGCATAGATGTCTGTCAAGCTATTCTCCCCGGGTATCGTAAAGCGCTCGATCAATCACCTCGGCAGGCAATTGCACATCCGCCTTCTTATAAGCAGCGGCAGTGTTTGGGAGCCCGAGACGAACAACTCCCATGTCGGCCAGTTTTTCAAGTCGGTCTTGGGTAAGATCGGCGGCGACACCATGCAGGCTTGGCTTACGGATTTCGGCGACGACCGTACCTCGATCGCTGACCAAAACGATGTCACCTTGCTGCACCCGGCGCAGATAGCCGCTTAGCTTGTCTTTGAGCGTACTTATGTTCACGGTTTTTATCACAACGATACTAATCTCGCCTGGTGTGGCTCGATCGACAAGTCGTAACACTACGCGACTACGCGCCGCCGGCGCGACTTTCGCGCCGCCCACTGTTACCATTCGCGCCAATAACCATGCGCAACGCACTCTTCTCCATCGCACTGGTCTCTGCGTGCACCTCCGATCTGCTTGTCGACGAAGAATCGCGACCGATTATCGGCGGCACTTATGACAAAAACGATCTATCGGTTGTCGGCTTGGCAACTTCAGGAGGCGATATCTTCTGTTCGGGTACGCTAGTCGCCCCTCATATCATCCTTACCGCCGGCCATTGCGTCGAATTTGGCGCGCCCGAGTCGATTTACTTCGGCTCGAATCCGGCAAAAGGCGGCCAGTTTGCTCTGGTAGCCTCCGCGCTCGCACACCCAGATTTCGACTACGACACGCTCGACAACGACATAGCCGTGGTGCTCTTGGCCGAAGATCCGCCGGAAGACGCCGAGTTAATCCCGCTCATGGAGGAAACGCCGGCCGTTGGCGCCGATGCGCGCTTCGTCGGCTTTGGATTCACCGAGGTTGAATGGGGTGGCGACTACGGTCTCAAGTATCAGGTCACCGCGCCGATTACCGCCGTCGATGATTCGACCTTTGCCTACGGCATCGCCACTTGTAACGGCGACTCTGGGGGCCCCGCTTTCATTACTGTCGGAGGCAAAGATGCCGTGGCCGGGATCACCTCGTGGGGAGACCCGACATGCGAGGTCTTCGGCGTCGATACCCGTGTCGATGCATACCTCGACTGGCTAACGCCAATCTTGGCGGACGACATTGTAGCGACGTGTATCGACGACGATCTATGCGCCCAAGGGTGTGACGAGCCCGATCCCGATTGCCCTTGCGCCGAGGATGGGCTGTGCACCACCGCGTGCGCCGATTGGGCTAGCGATCCGGACTGTCCTCCCGAGTGCCTTGCCGACGAGGTGTGCTGGGAGGAATGCCCGGAGCGCGACGAAGATTGTCCGATCGTTCCGGAAGGAGGCGACTGCGCCAGGGACTTCGATTGCGGCGAGAATCTGTGCGTGGACAGTGCCTGCAGGCGTACGTGCGCGTCGTCGTCGGAGTGCCTGGATGGCGAAGCCTGTGCTCCCGTTGACGAGGCGGACGTGTGCCTGCCCGTGGAGGAAGGATGTCAGTGCAAGCTCGCGACGCGCGCGCCCGGGTGGAAGCCCTCTGTGTTCTTGGCTATTGCCTCATTCTTGTTCGTGAGCCGCCAACGACGCCCGGTCAAGGCAAGGAGTGTCCGCAATCGACGTTGTTCTGATAGATGAGACTGATGATCGTTTTTTCATACCAACTGTGGTCGGAGCCGACCTTCGATGCCGCCATCCTGTCCCAGATGTAGTAATCGACATAGTCGCAAATATTGAGCCCAGCATTGCGCTCGGCACTTGAGCTCGAGTCCCACATGTTCTCGAGGTTGTACCAGACAGAGTAGAGATCGCTGGCTTCGAAGTAGTCGCCATCGCCGGCGTAGCGTGGATCATCGTCATTCTTGTCGTCGTACCAATCACAGAGCACCTTGATGACGTTGCGAGCGTAGGATTTGCCATCCGAGCCCTCTACCGGCGAGACGTCACGGTTGGTGTCATATTCCGCACAGGTGATCTTTCCCGACGACACCCGCACCGCGAAGTTCGCAAATCCCTCGGCAAATGCGGTGTTCGGATACTCCAGCGTCGTGTTCGACCAGTTTCCCTCGTCACCGTCGCGGCCATAATCGCCGCCGGGGCAGTCCCCGCAATCGCCCGTAGTACCGTTCCACGCCCGCATGTGGATGACGTGCCCGTATTCGTGAAACGTGGCCTCGCTCGAGGAGTAAGTCTTGGTGTCCGCGAATCTGATCTTGCTGGCGTTCGGGGTAGTCGTCGAGGTTTCGTTCGTGGGGAACTCGCCTTTCAGCTCACCATAGTCGTCGTAGCGAAAGGGAATATCGTTGTCGATATGCCAAGCGCGCGTTGCGTCGACGAAGCTGGCGTAGTGGTTGGCGGCTTTGGAGTAATCATCATCCCAATCCGCCGGCTTGGAGGAGGTTTGGAAGACAGCCGAGCCGAGATCGCGAGTCCCACTTTTCGTCATGACGATAGGGTTAGAGGAGGATGCTCCAGACCACCAAAGCTCATAGGTTGAGCCCCACTCGTTCCGCATCGAAAAACAGCGCGTTTCCGAGTCGCAAAAACGCAGGCGGAACTTGACACCGATCTCGACGTCCGTCGTATCGAATGCGCAGCTATCGCTTGCAGAGAAGGTTGCCGAGAAACTGCCATCGTACCCGACGGTCGCTGACGCCACGAGGTCATCGCCTCCGCACCAGGCCGAGTCAATCTCATAGACGTCCGCAACGACATCGAGTGCTCCAAGATAATTTTGCGTACCCTCAGCATCCGAGCCTGATGCCGAGCCCTTGTGCCCACTCATGTCCGTACGAAGGTCCCAGCGCCCGTATTCCCGAACGTCGTTGTAGAAAAGCTTGCCTTTGACGGTGATCGTGAACGTGGATTTCGCCATCGAAGAGGGAGCGGTTCCTACTTCTTGGTCATAAGCGGCGAGCGCCTGCGATGGTGCGCGATCCAAGACCAGTGGGTGCAGGGAAGTGGCATCGTCCGCCAATTTCTCGCTCTCCACGGCGCAACCGGGCGCAAAGGAAACCTGTGTGAGCAAGAACAGACCAACCGGAATCGCACAGTATCGGCCGCATTGTCGTGGGGACATCTGACCCTCCGGGCGTGAACGATGCCAAGCTCATGCCAAGCGTTCGGAGCGCATGAGGTCCGAGCAACTGACAATCGGCACTGCTAATCCCGTCAAGCCATGCGTTCGAAGCGCGCAGGTGAGAGCAATTGGCAATCAGCACGCGCGCTAATCCCATCATGCCATGCGCGAAGTGTCGCCTAGCAATCCCAGACGGGTGCGGCCTGCCGACCCGAGAGCATTACTGCGTCAGCGCCTGTTACCGTCGACAAGGCGCAATCGATTTCTATGGCACAGCGATATCGCGAATGAGCGTCGCGCTACCTCCCAAGCCATGACCAGGGAATTTCGACGATGCGTCGAGCCAAAGTGCAGCCAAGCAGACTCGACGCTGGCTGAGAAGTCAGGACTAAAGAAGCCTACGCGGCCACGAATTCGCGCACGTCCACTTGTACGCCTAGCTTAGCGGCCTCCTCCGCATGCTCGAGCAATCGCGCCGTAGTTTCTTCGTCTACATATTCCTCGGCGCAGTTCTCGCAGACTTGTGCCGGTACGCTTTTCACGACAATTGTCGCTCCTCCGCGTTCGAGCATGACCGTCGCTTTGCCTCTTCTGGTCTCACCAGTCTTGCAGACGACACATTTCATAGGGGCTTTCTCCTCTCGAACCCCGATTCCCAATACGCAAGGTCAGGCTGGTAAACAGTCACAATGATAGTCTCCAGCGTCTTCGCATTGCTGGCAACCACCACGTGGAGCGGCCGATGACCGGACCAACCTAATATCAAGCAGCTTGGGTATGGGGTGTCGTCGGGATACTCTTCAATAATCTTGCCTTGTTCCAGCGCAGCGGAGATCGGTAAGAGTGATGCGGCGTTCAAACATTCGCCGTATTGCATGGGTGCGCAGGACGAGCTTTTCGACTTTCATGCCGGTTAGGAGTTACCCTACTCTCGCGCGATTTGAAAGGCGTACCGTGTCAGTGCGCGGCCGGTAACTGAGGCTTGCCGCTTTGAGAGACCAAGAGCTGCGCCTCTGCCCATTCCAGACGGGCCTGGAGCGCTTCGAGCTCCTGACTCCCTCGCTTCATCTCTGCGAGCGCGAGCTCGGTGTCGCGGCGGGCTGCTT
>JACQUC010000053.1 GCA_016210495.1 Chloroflexota bacterium | reverse complement strand
TGAGACTCACGGGGTCGCCATTCTCTACGGGCGACGGGCTGCTGATGGCTCAGGAGGTCGGAGCGAAGCTGGTGAACCTGGACAAGTGCCACGTGCGGAGTGTCGATCGCACCTGGGTGCCTGGATCGTCCTGCTTGCAGGGGCCTTACAGAGAGATCCAGTATCCTCTGGTCCACTACGCCATTTGGGTGAATAGAGAGGGCCGAAGATTCATGGATGAAGACAACACCAGCGACAGCGTGGCGAATTCGATCTTGGTGCAGCCCGGGCAGGCGGTAGCCTACATTTTCGATGAGAACATAAAGAACCTGAAGCCTGAGTTGGTGGAGCGGTTTCGGCCGGCCGAGGTATTGCTCAGGGCGCAAACCTTGGAGCAGGTAGCCGCCTACATGGGTATAGATTCGGGTACCTTGAAACGGACGATCGAGGAGTTCAACGAGGCGGTGCTCAACGGGCGCACTGCGGAGCTCGGGGTGCCAAAGAAGCACTTCTTGATGCCCATCGACACGCCGCCATACTATGTGGTGTATCCGGTCTGGGCCGGACTCAACTGTACACTCGGGGGGCCGAAGATCAACGCCAAGGCGCAGGTGATGGACAGGGATGACGTTCCCATTCCAGGTCTGTTTGCTTGTGGGGAAATGATTGGAGGGTTCTTCTCTGGCAGGTATCACACGACCCCTGCCGGGACCAGCTATTACATCGGCAATTATCAGATTACAGCGTCCTCCCTGACGACGTGCCTAGTCTTTGCGCGCATCGCGGGCACGAACGCTGCCAGTTGGGACCGAAGGGCCACGGCGCAGTGTTGAGGAGTAGTTCTTCTCCCGGCTATTGGTGCCGAAATGGACTCAGGAAGGGCGATTTGACTCGTGAGCAAGTGGTCTGGCCAACAGAACCACAAAATCATAGTAGGGGAGGACACTTCTATGACAGGGCTTGGCAAATCGATGCGAGACGCTTCGCGTGGATTGGTCGTTGTTGCGGTAGCACTGGCTCTAGTAGCAGCCTGCGCTCCAGCGCAGGCGCCCCCTCCGGCGCCAAAACCGGCGGCAGAGTCTCCCGCGTCAGGTGTCGGCGACACGGCGAGGGTAGAACAGCTTATTGAGGGGGCGAAAAAAGAGGGCAAGGTCGTTGTGTATTACCCTATGGACGAGCCTACACTCGACGCCTTGCAGGCCACGTTCGAGAAGAAATACCCCTTCATCAAGGTTGAGAGGTTTAGGGCGGGCGGCGTGGAGTTGGTCCAAAAGATTCTCGCCGAAGATGCGGCTGGGCGGCATGATGCTGACGTTCTCTGGACGAGCAGCTTCCGCTTCTACGGAGTGCTGCAGCCAAAGAACCTTCTCCAACCATATCTTTCGCCCGAGAGAGCTGTATATCCAAATGATGTCAAGGACAAGGATGGCTACTGGGTTGCTACCCCGGGGCTTGAAAACGTTATTTCGTACAACACGGATGTCGTGAAGGATCCGCCAAAATCGTTCCAGGACCTGGCAGATCCTAAGTGGAAAGGGAAGTTAGCATACGAACAAACCAATATCGCCATGTTTGATGGCATGGCAGAAACGTACGGCGAGCAGAAGGCTACGGAAATCTTGAGGGGCATCGCCAGTAATCAGCCGTCCCTCCGCCGCGGCCATTCACTCCTCGCTACGCAGGTGGCGGCAGGGGAGATGCCGGTGTCTGTGACCACTTATTTGATCAACATCAAGCAGCTCATAGACCAGGGCGCCCCGATAGAGTGGGTCCGCACCGACCTGATCGTCAGCGACGCTTATTCCAAGGGCATCCTGGCCAAAGCCCCGCACCCCAATGCGGCCAAGCTATGGGTAGACTTTGTCCTTTCACAGGAGGGCCAGGGACTGCTTACCAAACTCGGCCACAACTCGTCACGTCCAGGAATAGAGACATCGCCGCCAGACCTGTTTGCCGGTAGACGCGCCTACTACATCACCCCACCTCGTGGTGAATATATGTCGACTCGGTTGGACCAACTCCGCAACATATTTGGAATCCCGTGAGACATTGGGCATCAACTAGTGTAGGAAGGGATGGGTCCAATGGCTGTAATCACACGAGGGTCGACCGGAAGAGCCCAACTGGCTCTTCCGGACCAAAGGGTGTTTGTACTGGGCATTGTCTCTATCATAGTAACCTTTCTAACGGTCGTCCCATTGGCGTTCCTCGTGTGGGGCAGTTTCAATCAGGGTAACCCTGCTACGCCAGGGGGGCTTACGCTACAAAACTACGTCAGAGTCTATACAGACCCCGCGACCCTCAAGCTGTTTACGAACTCTGTGTGGTATGCTGGTGGCAGTAGTGTGCTGGCACTCTTGATTGGGACCGCGCTGGCCTGGATTGTCGAGCGCACAGATACGCCACTACGCAAAGTGTTCTTCGCTCTGACGCTGGTGCCACTACTAACACCTGGGGTCCTCGTAACGATAGCCTGGCTATATCTACTGAATCCTAGAAACGGTTTCATCAATCACCTGGCGATGAACCTGTTCGGTCTCGGCGAGGCCCCATTCGATGTCTACACTATGTGGGGAATGATCTGGATCGACGGATTGGCGTGGGTTCCTCTTGCCTTCCTCCTGATGGGAGCAGCTTTGAGGTCAATGGACCCATCTCTCGAGGAATCGGCGATGATGTCTGGAGCTGGTATTTTCGTGACACTCAGACGCGTCACTCTGAGGCTAATGCTGCCAGCCATTGCTTCCGTTTCACTGATAATATTTGTGCGTGCGCTGGAGTCCTTTGAGGTTCCAGCTCTCGTGGGCGTGCCTGGTGGTACCTTTGTATTCACCTCCAGGATCTATCTAGCCCTCCGCCAAATATCGCCAGACTTCGGGCTAGCTGCAGCATTGTCCTTGTCCCTGCTCGTGCTTGGCGTGATTGGCTTGTACTTCTACTATCGAGCAACCGCGAGGACCGAGCGATTTGCGACAGTTACAGGCAAGGCCTTCCGTCCCCGTATGATCAGTATGGGCAAATGGAGGTACGCCACGGCGGGGATCTACGTTCTCTATTGCGTCGTAACGATCGGGCTTCCCTTATTCATCCTGGTGTGGAGTTCGTTGAACCCGTTTTACAGGCAGCCGAGTTTGACCAATCTCGATAGGCTCAATCTGAATGCCTACTTCACGATGTTGAACAGCGATGTCGTTCGACCCGTATTCTTTAACAGTCTAACGCTCGCGATCGGCAGCGCGACCTTGGTTATGCTTTTGACGGCTGTGGTCGCCTGGATGACCGTGAAGACAACGATACCGGGAAGGCAGATCCTCGACGCCGTTGCTTTCCTGCCAATCGCCTTTCCTGGCATCGTTCTAGGAGTGAGCCTGCTCTGGGTATATCTTTTCCTGCCCATTCCGATCTACGGCACGATTTGGATCCTAATCATTGCCTATATCACCCGGTTCATGCCCTATGGAATGCGAGCGTGCTCCAGTTCAATGATTCAGATCCACAAGGAACTCGAGGAGGCCGCGTACGCCTCAGGCGCCTCGTGGCTGAATACGTTCGGTCGTATTATAGTGCCGCTGCTGAAGCCAGGCCTGTTGGCTGGTTGGATTTACGTCGCCATACTCTCGATCAAAGAGCTATCATCATCCATTCTACTCTACAGCAGTCAAAGTAGAGTTCTCTCCGTCCATGTGTTCAATCTATGGGATATGGGACAGCAAACTCAGGTATCTGCCCTCGCCATGATAACGATTGCAGTGTTGACTGTTTTTGTGCTGATCGCACTGAGGCTTGGTGCCACAGTCGGAGTGAGAGAATAGCTGAGCTTTTGCCTCGCGGAGAAACATTAGGGGGTTATCGAAGGATATGGTTAAGGTTAAGGGGTTGTCCAAGCGTTTCGTGACCGACCGCGGAGATGTGCGGGCAGTGGAGAGTGTCAGCTTCGAGGTGCCAGAAGGCCGCTTCTACACATTGCTTGGCCCCAGCGGGTGCGGCAAGACGACGACGCTGCGATGCATCGCCGGCCTCGAACGCCCGGATGCCGGCGAGATCAGCATCGGCAATGACGTCGTTTCGTCGTCCGAAGTTGGCGTTTTCGTCCCGCCGTACAAGCGCAACATAGGCATGGTCTTCCAATCCTACGCTATTTGGCCTCACCTGACCGTCTTCGACAACGTGGCGTTCCCATTGCGGGTAGGAAAGACCAAATACTCATCTGGCGAGGTCAGGGCAAAAGTCAGAAAGGCCCTGGAGGTTGTGAGGTTGGCCAGTCTGGAGGACAGACCAGCACCACAGCTCAGCGGTGGCCAACAGCAGCGTTTGGCCCTGGCCAGGGCGTTAGTTCGCGAGCCCAAGCTGCTCTTGCTGGACGAGCCTCTGAGTAATCTCGACGCCAAGTTGAGGGAGAGCATGCGCGTGGAATTACGTGAGCTCCAGCGACAGCTTGGAATCACCACCATCTACGTCACCCACGACCAGACAGAGGCGCTGGCAATGTCGAACGTCATTGCCGTTATGCAGGATGGCAGAATTGCTCAAGAAGGCCCGCCGAGAGAGATCTATGATAAGCCCGAACAAAGATTCGTTGCCGATTTCGTAGGATCCACAAATTTCATCGCCGGACGAGTTGTCGAGGCAAACGCAGATAGCAAGATGCACGTCATCGAGAGCGCAATTGGCTCGCTCGGGTGCTGTTGTCCTGGCGAGACCACCGAGGGAAGCGAGGTGCTCGTGTCCGTGAGGCCCGAGAGCGTCGTGCTTCACCAGGTGAAGCCAGAGAAGGCACGAAACGTTTTCGAGGGCACCGTAAGAATGGCCATATTTCTGGGGGAGTACGTGGATTATCAGGTACTAGTCGCGCAGCAGATAATCCACGCCCGAGAGCACCCTACCCTGGAGGTCAAGAGAGGCGATAAAATCTATCTTGAAATGCCCGTCGAACGCTGCATGGTCGTTCCTACAGGAAACTTGGTCCCACGTTTCGACGCGTAGACCAACGGACCCGTGAAGGCCGGCTCATCTCGTAGGTGGAACTACTCCCCGTCTAGATGAGCTGGCCCTTTTTGTTGCCTGTCGCACGACCGGACGACCGTCGTGTCACAGTGGTCACCTCGACGGCTTCGTGTCGGGATGCCAGCCTGCGGCTCCGAAAAGCGCTTGACAGCAACTGGCAACAACAGTAGATTATGGACACGATATGACGCATTGCCGGACGATCTGGGTCAGGACTTCATCCACGCTGTGGAGGAGACGCTGTCCGGCCTTACGAAGGTCTCGGTCAAGATCGTGGACCTGCGCGACGCCCCGCACGCGGGTGGCTCACCGGCCACCACGACGGAGATGCGGAAGCGGTTCGAGGAGTACCTGGACCAGCTCACGAAAGGCAAAGAGCAGGGCAAGGTACGGATTGTGCTGGAGTAGGCAATGGAAGGCGTGAAGCTCATTAGATCGATTCGTCTGGAGAACATCCTCTCCTACGGCCCACTGGGCCATGACCTCCCACTGGAGCCCCTGAACGTGCTCATCGGACCGAACGCTTCGGGGAAGTCGAACCTGATCGAGGCGCTGTCGATCCTTGCGGCTGCTCCGCGCGATCTGCAGGTGCCGATCCGCGAGGGAGGAGGTATCGGGGACTGGCTCTGGAAAGGGTCGAAGCAACGGGCAACGGCGACGATTGACATCACCGTCTACTATCCACAGGGTACGGTGCCGCTACGGTACAGACTCTCGTTCACAGAAACTGGGCAGCGGTTTACCCTCGTCGACGAGGCGGTCGAGAACGAGCGTCCCACGAGCTTTAGCCAAAAGCCCTACTTTTATTACGCCTATCAAGCCGGACATCCTGCGCTCAACGTCAAGCTGGAAACAGAGGACAATAGCGGTCGCACAGAGCGCCGACTTCGCCGGGAAGACATCAGCCCCGAGCAGTCCATCCTCTCGCAGCGCAGGGACCCGGATATCTATCCCGAACTGACCTACCTGGCTAACCAGTTTGAGCGCCTGCGCTTCTACCGCGAATGGAACCTCGGACGCTACACGGCGCCCCGCCTGCCACAGAAGACCGACCTGCCAGCGGACAGCCTTCAGGAGGATGCTGGCAACTTAGGCCTGGTCTTGAATGACCTCCAGAACCGGCCTGACGTCAAGCAGGTAATCCTCGATCGCCTTCGTGCCTTTTATGAGCGGGTCACGGACGTCACGACGACGATACAGGGCGGGACCGTTCAGGTGTTCTTCCAGGAAAAAGGTCTGAAACATGCGGTCCCGGCAACCCGCCTCTCCGACGGGACTCTTCGGTACTTGTGCCTGCTCGTGATACTCTGCCATCCAGAGCCACCGCCGGTCGTATGCATTGAGGAGCCCGAGCTAGGGCTCCATCCCGACGTGATTCCTGGGGTGGCTGAGATGCTAGTGGAAGCCGCCGCTCGCACGCAACTCATCGTTACCACTCACTCCGATATCCTGGTCGATGCGCTGTCCCCGCACCCGGAGTCCATCGTGGTCTGTGAGCGCGGCGAACAAGGCACCGAGCTGCGGCGCCTCGATCCCACCCAGTTGGACGAATGGCTGGAGCGCTACAAGCTCGGAGAGCTCTGGCAAATGGGCGAGATCGGGGGGAACCCGCCGTGACGGGCCTGCGCATCTACGTCGAAGGAGGCGGAGATGGCAAGCGGCAAAAGGCCATACTGCGCTTGGGCTTCCAGAAATTCTTGGAGCCGTTGCGAGACGCGGCTCGGGAACGCCGCCTTACGTGGGACGTGATCATGTTCGGTGGCCGTGGCGCCGCGTACGACGACTACCGGACCGCGCTTCGCAAGCATCCGGAGGTGCTCAACCTGCTATTGGTGGACGCGGAGGGTGCTGTCACGAAACACCCCTGGCAACACCTGTGGGCGCGGGATGGTTGGGCAGATCCGGGCGTGGGAGACGATTGCTGCCACCTTATGGTGCAAATGGTGGAGGCGTGGCTGATTGCAGACCCCAAAGCGCTTGAAGAGTACTACGGACAGCGTTTTCAGCGTAGATCTTTGCCAACAAACGCAGACGTCGAAGCGATTCCAAAGGATCGCCTCTTAGCAGTTCTGGAGGCCGCCAGCCAACACACGAGAAAGGGGCGCTATCGGAAAATCCTGCACTGTGCGGACCTCTTGGCGCGTGTGTCCACCCGAAGGGTAAGACGGCGCGCGGCACACTGCGAAAGGTTGTTCTGCACTGTCGAGGGAATGATCGATGGCCATCGCTGATCATACTACAAGATTACCTTCGCCCTTTACGGCGAGCGATTCGCGACCATTTTGTGTCCTAACAAATGGGTCGACCCTGAATTGTTCTGCCGAATCCAGACTTAGCTGGCTATGGCTGTCTCAACTATCTGACGGACGATGTCTTCCTGGGTCCTGAGTTCCACCACGGGAACTTCAGAATAGGTCCCCGTCCCATCCCATTGCGCGCATTGTCGTAGCCGCCGTTCTTCCCCATTTCCCAGCCATGCTTGGAGATCTCGGCCTCCAGGAAGCGCATCAATGAGTACACGTTCTCCGGGAAAGTGCGCTGTCCGTTCAGCATCCGGTTGAGCGGGCCGCCTGGACTGTCTTCGACTAGTTTCGCTTGAGTTCCCACTTCGTGGCTCCATTCTCGGCCCACTTCTCAGCCGCCGTTAGTGCTGGGCGAGAGCCCCCTAATCTGCCGTGCGGTCGTGCGCTGTGCCCACAACTTACTGTTGGGAATGCGCCAAAGTCGCTGGCGAGCACCATTACTTTGGCGAATCCAGCCTTGGCTGGTCTCTCATCGTGCAACACAAGTTGACTAACCCAATGCAAATCGAGAAGGCGTGAGGCGCTTAAGAATCGCATAAGTTCGCCGTCTATGAGGTTGCCGAAGCCATCGCACGGTGCAAGTCCCATGCGTGAAAGCAGCTCAAGAAGGTCCTCACACCAATCACCCATCAACGCATCCCTGCGATGTTCTATTAGCCGACGGACTTCAAGCCAGCTAAGCCAACTAACCCTACGTGTGCCGGCTCTGCTGTGAGCAAGTTGCTTTCTCATTTCCGTCTCTGCAATAGTAGCGTGATTGGTGATTGCCACCAGCCAGAACGCCTTGCCCGCAGCGGAAGCCAAACGAAGACGGTCTATCCATCCACGTCGTAGCTGGTTCCCGGCCGTTGCATCTTCTCCGAAACCAGAATACAGCTTTGCTTCAATCACGCATAAGTTCTCTCCGTCCTCGACCACTACATCAGGTTCACATATGCTCCACGATGGCTAGAACCTCCAGGTTACTCTTCGCACGAACACGTTGCCGAACTTCAACCCCCGCGGGTATGCAAACCAGTTCCCAACACCTACAGGACAATCAGTAGGCGATGAAGAGGTTCTGCTCGACGAGTTGTCCGATGGTGTCGGCTGTAATCTAAAAAGGTTAACACCGACAGATGGCAACCATGCTCTCCTTCTGATGCTGTGACTCCGCCGCCAGCCGCAACGTCCGCATCTCCGGGCGACCCACCTTTGTGCTCCGAGTGTTTTTGTGAGGGGAGTAACTTAGCGATCTTGACGAATTAACTCAGTCATTTGCTCTGCTCGTGCCATAATGTGGGTATGGCAGATGAGCAGAGCGTCAAGCGAGTGTTTGACGTGCTGCGCCCGGTGTTGAACGAGCGGATGAGGCGTTTGGTAGCGGCTGCCGAAGCGCAGGCCCTTGGGCGAGGCAAGCTCCTGGTAACATTATCAAATGAGTGAACCATCACCCCTCGGTAACATTATCATTTGATTTGACACGGATTGTTCATCACGTTGCGTATGGTGATAGGATACGTCGTAAACAACCTAACTGCCGAGCCACGGCAGTAGCACCACATGCAATTGCGTATTACAGACCATGTTCAAGACGACATTCAACCGGATAACTGCCTGCTCTACTTACAGTTAACTTGTGCTCGGTCAAGGCAGGTGAACCGGGTAGTCCTCCGACTGAGTCCAAAGGCCTGCACATGGAAATATGGTGCTGAACGGCGGTCGGTGCCGTGAAATCCTGAAAGGGTCCCCGTCGAAGGTCGCCGACAAACCCTAGTCCACCAAGCCTCCCGGGCGTGGGCGAGACCGTCAACCGCGTGCTCGTCTTACTTCCACCCCCTCCACCTGCAAGAACTCCCTCCGCAAGCTCGGCTAGCTATTGACAGGCGCTGTATACTGAACAGGCGAGATTTGGCTTGCAGCGAAAGCAAGCTTTGACTTCGGTTCGCATCCAGAATACGGGAGGGACATTGCCCAAAAAGCTTGCCGTTTCTGTCCCCTATTTTGCCGGTTTCTTCGGAGCGATGCTGGTTGTCTTTCTGCTGGCTTTGAACGGCTCGTTCACCTGGAATGGCCTGGCCCCACAGCGACAACCCGCAGCCCCGGCCCAAGAACAAAACAAATCCCCTCTCCCTTTGGAAGAGGGTAAGGGTGTCCGAAGGACTCCGGACTCCTTCGGAGAGGGCGCGCCCCGTCAAGCCGACCGACCGCTAACCTCCCAACAGGCCAAGACCCGGCCTGCAAGAACCACCAGCTATCTTCGCACCGAAGGGGCCAGGCTAGTCGATTCCTCGGGCAAAGAGGTGCGCATCACGGGCATCAGTTGGTTCGGTATGGAGACCGATACTTTCGCTCCTCACGGCCTTTGGACGCGCAACTGGCAGGAAATGCTCGATGAGATTGTGCAATTGGGCTTCAACACCATCCGCTTACCCTTCTCCAACGAGTTGTTCGACCCGCGCAACAAACCGAGCGGCATCGACTTCACCCTGAATCCGGACCTGAAGGGACTCAGCGGCATCGAGATCATGGACGTCATCGTTCGCGGCGCTGCTGACCGTGGTCTCAAAGTCCTTCTCGACCGCCATCGGCCCGATAAGAACGCGCAATCGAGCCTATGGTATACGCCGCAGATCGGCGAAGAGCGCTGGATAGAAGACTGGAAGATGCTCGCCAAGCGCTATCTCGGCGAGGACGCCGTCATCGGGGCAGACTTGCACAACGAGCCACGCGGCGAGGCGACCTGGGGCGATGGCAACCTCAAGACAGACTGGCGCCTTGCGGCCGAGCGCGCCGGCAATGCCATCCTCGCGGTGAATCCAAACTGGCTCATCGTGGTCGAAGGCATCGAAAGGTACCGCGACGACAACTACTGGTGGGGCGGCAATCTCAAAGGAGTGGCCGAGTACCCGGTGCGATTGAGCGTGCCGAACAGACTCGTGTACAGCGCCCACGACTATGGCCCGGGCGTCTGGGGACAGGCCTGGTTCTCTCATCCCAACTTTCCGGCCAACCTCGCCAAGCTCTGGGATGACCACTGGGCTTACATCCAAAAGGACGGGATTGCCCCGGTCCTCATGGGTGAGTTCGGTGGCCGTTCGGTTGGCGTGGACAAAGAGGGTATTTGGCAACGAGCCCTGGTCGACTTTCTCAAGTCACGAGGGCTGAGCTACACGTACTGGTCCCTCAATCCGAACTCGGGCGATACAGGCGGAATCCTCAAGGACGACTGGAAGACCGTCGACCGAGCCAAGCACGACCTCCTCGCGACCTACATGTGGCCGTCGCTGGGTGCCACATCAGGCTTGCGGTAGCCGGTTGTTCTCTACTGCCCTTGCTGGTCAAACGGGCACACGTACTGTTCATCTGGGCTTGGCGCCGCACTTGTCGGCCCAGTGGCCGCCATCACCTGCACCGTCGCGGACGCTTCAGCACCGCTCTTATCGCCCACCAGTCCGAAGGTGAGCTTGCCGGCCTGTGCACCACCAGGAATAGTGTAGAGCGCGCTGCCTCCGATGATGGACCCGAACTCGTCGGTCTTGAAACACGCCACATGCTTGCCCGGGTTTCCCTGACCTCGGCCGACGTAGACGCGCACCACCTCATTGCGCGCAAAACCCTGCCCATAAAACGTGACAGCCGTGCCCGGCTGCCCTCCGTAGGTGCTCGGCTCGGCATATGGCGTGTAGGGCAAGACGTCGAAGCCGGTGGTCACCGCTGTCTGGGTACGCTCGCCGACGAACACCAGCATATTCTTGCTCTTCAACTGGAACGGTATCGTGAAGCTGCCGGCGTTGTTGAACGCGCCCTGTTCGTCAGCCTGCACCACCGCTAGCGGCGTTCCGCCAGGCCCGTTCAAGTAGACGACGACTCTCTCGCCCGGCCCGAATCCGGAGCCACTGAAAGTCAGCGTCGTATCGGCTTTGGCCGCGTACTCGCTGATCGTCGCCGTTGGATAGAAGGTAAGTAAAAGGAAATTGGCGGTCACAGGCGCCTGGGACGTTTCGCCGACGAATATGAACGAGTTGTCGCCGACCGGCCCGAAGGGAACCCTGACCGACACGCGACCGATACCCCCACCTCCGTCGGCCTCCAACTGCGCCACCGGCTCAGAAGCCAGGCTGTTGAAGAAGACCTTGACCTTCTCACGTGGGGCAAAGCCCTTGCCGGACACCGTCACCTGATCCCCGGCTTTGCCAACCTGGGTCCCCAGTTTCACCGCCGGGCTCGCCGCTACTACGTTGCCTTCCGCCGTTGCGCTCTTCTTGCCGTCGTGCTGCTTCGCCATGACTTTGTAGGAGCCGGCGTTGAAGTCCTCTGGCACGCTAAAGCTTACGCCGCCAAAGCCGCCGCCCTGGTCCACCTGGGAGAATCCGATATCCATCGGCAACTTGCCAGCTTGTAGCTCCACAGAAAGGTCCACGGTGGCACCGGGGTCAAACCCGCTTCCCGTGATCCCGATGGTCGAGCCGCGCGTAGCCGTGCCGGGATTAAGCAGCACGATAGCCCCGGGCGTTGTTTTGAGCTGCCCCGGCTCCAGCGGACGCGCCTCGGTCGCGGACGACGCGCTAGGCTTCTGCGAGGGCGCCGGCGTACGTGGCGCGCTATCGGTTGGCTTGGGCGCCTCCTGACTTTGCGCGGTCACGCCTGTTTGCACCTCCACCGCCTCGTCCACTGGCTCACTCCCACTCCCCGCCATTACCCTACTGCCCACGATCAGCAGGCCCACTATGATCACGACGCCGATTATCACATTCCGCCTGTTCAGCATCGCACCTCACTCCTCTCTACTTATTGATCTTTCGCACTTCCAATCGCACATTACCTTGCTCGAACACAGCTATCGTGCGTGAGTTGTTGTGTGCAGCCAGAACAAAATCCTCTCTTTCAGCACTTAAGGCACCGTTGAAAATGTCGGCCAGGCCCGTCGACAGAACCAGGTAGTCGGCATTTCGCCAGTCGTCGCCCAGCATCTTTTCACGAATGTCCGGGTCGCCTTGCACCTTCCAGTGCGAGTGCGCCTTCGGATACACCGGGCTGCGGCCTGAACGTTCGTGCAGATCGACCCAAAGGTCGTCGTCGATGATCAGGAACGCCGACGACGGCACGTTGCTCCGAATGAACTGCAACTGGCGAGCCTGTAACTGAGTCTGATTGAGGGTGTAATGGTCTCGAGCCAGGAACAGATAGACCCCGGTTAGAACGATCGCCACCAGGACGAACGTCCATCTCGCCACAGTGCCTGGGAGAACCCGAATCACTCGATCCGCCAGCATACCCATATTCATCGCCGCGAACGGCACGACCGGCACCACGTAAAACGCGAGAATCACGCTCCCACGCATCAGATACAGCGCGAACGAGAGGCACAATAGTGACGTCACGAAGAACCCTCGACCTCGTTTCCCCTGCAAGTCCGACAACCCAATGGCAAGATTCAGCAGGGTCGCGCTGGCCCCTAACAAGAGAATAGCCGCGTCTTTCGGCCACCACCTGCCCCAGAAGAAGAACCAGAATTCACTGCTCGGATCCATAATGCTGCCCCCCCGCCGGGAAAGCTGCCATATGAACGTGCTGATGAGGGAGACGTGGGAACCCGGCTCGTTCGTCAGCACTAACGAGATGCCCTCGGGGAAGAGCTCGCTCTTCAGAAATGCGTAAAGCGGGTAGATCGACACGACGATGCTCCAGGTGAAGATCCACCCGCTCAGCGCGAATCGAAAACGATAGCTGTCCTTAACCTCCTGATACAGGATGTAAAAAAGCACCGGTAGGAAGAAGACGGCGTTCTCTTTCGTCAGCAGGGCGAGCCCAAAGGCCAGGCCGCTTCCCAGAAGTGCCATCAGCCGCTCGCCGTGTCTGACCAGCCAGTAGAGGGACAGCAGCAGCCAGAACACCATAATATTGTCCAGCAGTATCATCCGCTGGTAAAACAGGCCCAGCGGGGATAGCGTGAAGATCAGGCAGGTGAGAAATGCCGCCGTCGTGCTTCGCGATAGCCGCCGAGTTACGTGGTAAAGAAGGTAAACCGATGCGACGTGTACCAACAGCATGAATACTCGACCGCTATTGATGGCCATGCCGAAAGTGGTAAACTGTCGGGGCAAGAGAGCTATCCAGCCGGCCAGCACAAGCCATCCGGCGGGAGCGTGGTCATAGAAATAAGTATAGGGAGATAGCTTCGCCTGCCGGATCACGGCCCACGCCTGCTCCAGGTAAATTCCCTCGTCCCCCAGATACTCGGGGTAATTAAACATGTTGTAGGCGTGCGAAACGGCCGCGATGACCAGGAGCACAGGCACAAAGTAGTCCTCCAGCCGGCCCAACTGCCTGCCCTCGACCTGTTCCCGCGCGCTGCCGGTATCACCATCTCGGTTGACAACCCGTCTCCTCTCTCGCATCCTCCTGAGTCACCTCCAAGTCGTCTCCTCACCCCGATTTCCCCGACGACGTGCTCTCCTCGATGACTACGCGGCTTTGCCGTGGCGGTGGGCCCCGACGTGCGCCGTCTTCTCCCAGTTGTTGATGCCTCGAATCTCTCTTAGTGTCGCTCTCAGCGCCGCGTAGGCCAGCACCCACTGATAGGGTATGTAGGTGAGCAGCATCACAAGCGGCGTTCTAAACGCTGGCCGCAGACCGTGCGCGCCGGCAAACTCGTAGAGCCCCACCACGCTGACCATATAGTGAGTGATGACCATGTAGGATGGCAGCAGCAAGAGCAGAGCAACCGGCATTGGCAGCTTCACCGAGAACATCATCCACACGGACACGGGCACGTACATTGCCAGGACAGCCTGCACCGATGGAAAAGCGAGGGTGTAGACCGCCAGCAGCCTCTTCTGCAACGAGTCGAGCTTCTTCCAGTCTCCCTTTTTCAGCGTCTGTAAGAACCCCTGGCTCCATCTGGTCCGCTGTTTGACGAACTGGCCCAAGGTCGGTGGTGTCTCTTCCTTGGTTACGTATTCGTCGTCGTAGACGACCCGAACCTTCTCGCCGAGGACGCTAATGCGTATGCCCACGTCGGCGTCCTCGGTCAAATTACTCTCATCCCAACCCCCCAGAGCGTCCAGCACTTCTCGCGCAAAGAACACCGTGTTGCCTCCCAACGGGATCATCCCCAGCGAAGCATGGTAGTGCAGGCGAGACTTGAACCAGAAGAAGTACTCTAGAACGTTCAGCGTCGAGTACCATGACGAGTCGAAGTTCATGAGCTGAACGCCGGACTGCACGATCTTTGCGCCCTCTTGCAGCATTACCGTGTTCACGATGTTGAAGATCTCGGGATGTATCTCGTCCTCGGCGTCGAAGATGGTGACTACCTCGTTTCCAGTGTTTCGGAAGCCCGCGTTCAGCCCGTGAGGCTTGTTGATGGGTTTGTCATCGAACGCGATCAGCCGCACGTTTTCCAGGCCTCTCATCCGCAGCGTCGCAATCTTCTCCTCGGCCTTTCTGATTGTCCCAACATCCCCGATCTCACAAACCACGACGATCTCGACGAGGCGCCGTGGATAGTTCGCCTGAACCACACGCTCGATGGTATCCTGGATGACATCCTCTTCGTGGCGAGCGGGCAGGAGCACGGCAAATGATTTGTGAGGCACACGGAAGGGCTGAGGCACCATAGCTCGCTCGTAGGCTTCAGGTCGATCCCAGGTGTACAACATTATGTACACAGTGTAGGCTGCCTGCATAGTAAGGGCCAACGAGAACAGCGAAAGAAGTGCAATGATGATATCCGTCATCCGTCCCACCTCCAGGTCCAGATGACGTTGATTCCAAAATTCCACGTGGTAGCTAAGACGATACCAAAAAGGTTGGCCAGAAGGTAGTTCAGAGACGCGTAGCTGACCAAGAGGAAAACGCAGGAAACGGTGATGGCGAGGCCTCCCAGCGACACCAGGTTGAATTTGGCGAACCGCGCGAGCGAGACATCAACCCTGTCGAACGTCCAGCGGTTGTTCAGCAAGAAGTTGTTCACGATCGCCGTCTCGACAGCCATGGTCGAAGCGGCGATGAGAGGGAGCTGCATAGCCTGGTAGAAAACCATCAATGCGAGCGAGTTTACCACCACGCCTGACAATCCCACGGCTGCGAACTTGATCAGCTTACTCAGCGTCAAGTTAGCTCTCCTTCCGCAAGCTAAGTGTGAACCGGAAGCGCCAAAAAACGAGGGCACAGCGACCAATCGGATTGCTGTGCCCCTGCTGCCCCGCCTTCCTATCAGACCCCTATGAGTCGCGCAACCTTCCTGCCACCCGATCTAAACTATGCCTTGGCGTCGTCTATCGGCGCTGGGAACCGGTGGACGAACACCGCAAAGGAAGCGCTTCTTTTGCATCTAGACCCACTCGAACGAACGGCGCTGAGGCACGAGCAGTGTCGTGTTCGGTCTCGCGCTACCCCGGTTCGGTCTTGGCATCCGTCAGCAAGATACATACCACATACCGGGCACGATTGTTGCGGTTAAGCTGGCGATCGCGAAAGACGGAGGTCTCACACGAGTGAAATGGATCCTATCGTGGGTGCTTTTGGCGCTGATCCTGCTGCCGGGCCTGAGCGCCTGCGTCCTGCAGGCCGACCGCGAGATTGTGGTCGAATACGTTTACCTCGACTCCCAAGCAACTGAGGTGACGATAAGGTACCGGGTTCCAGCACCCTCGACAGGAAAGGTGTACGTGCTGTGGTTACTCAACCTGGAAGAGGGCAAGCGCGCCAAGGCAGGCACGGTGCAGCCCTCCGACAGGGTTCGGGCGCTGAAGGTGTCAGCCGACTTCCACGTCACCGGCGTCGTGGTGTCCATCGAAAACAGCCAAGACGTCCCACAAATGAGCAATACCTGGGCGCTGAAGTCAGGCCGTGTCACCGGCAACGAGCCCTAGGTGGTTCGGGGTACAAAGTGCAGATTTGTAGTGGCGGACGGCTCTGTCCGCCCGGGGCGGGGTGGGGCGCCGCTTATTTCGCACCAAAACCTGGGTAGCGGATGTCTTCCGTGAAGCAGCGGCAGGGTCGAAACGCGGCAAAAGGGCCGGCGCCCACACTCACGCCCTTCGACGTGACCAGCCTGGTTGTTGGCGCAGTCGTCGGCGCTGACATCTACGTGGTAGCGTCCTTGGGAGCAGGCCTGATGGGTCCGGCTATGCTCGCGGCTTGGGCCCTCGCCGGTGCTATGGCCGGGTTCATCGCTATGAGCTTTGCCCAGTGCGTGGCCATCGTCCCCAGGGCGGGAGGGCCTTACGCGTACGCACGAGAGGCCTTCGGTTACTTTCCAGGTTTCCTGGTCGGCTGGTCCCTCTACGTGGCCGAGCTGGTAACCATCGCCATTTTTCCAGTCGCATTTGTTCGATATCTGAGCTTCTTCCTCCCGGAGCTAACCTGGTGGGAAGATGTGCTGGCCAAGGCAGCATTCGTGGCCTTCCTGACGATCACCAACTACTTTGGCGCCCGTGTGGCCGGGAAGGTCAACGATATTCTGACGGTCGCCAAGCTCGGCCCCCTATTCTTGCTCGTCGTTTTGGGGACAGTTGTCGCGATCCTTAATCCCGGCAGCGCGCTATCGAACCTCGCACCGTTCACCCCGCTTGGCTGGGATGCCCTGGGCCAGACGATCATCCTGGCTTTCTGGGCCTACGGCGGCTTCGAGCTTGCGGTGCTGCCTGCTATGGACATCGTGGATCCCCCTCGCACGCTTCCCGTAGCCATTGCTCGAGGCATGGCCATCGTCGCCGTCTTGTATCTGTCGGTCAATGCCATCGTGGTGCTCGCGATGCCCTGGACCCAACTCGCCGGCAGCACAGCTCCTCTTGCCGACGCTATGCAAACCATAGCCCAGACGCTCTCGTTGCCCTGGTGGGGCATTGGTGGGGCCATTATGGCGCTGGGAGCCATAATCTCCATCAGCGGCGCCGATGAATCGGCCACACTGGGCACCTCCCGTCTCGCCTACGCCATGGCCGCCGACGGCTATCTGCCACACCAGTTGACCCGCTTGCACCCGGTCTACGGCACTCCTTACGTGTCGCTGGCTTTGCAGGGCGTCTTCGCTCTGATCGCCTCCCTCATCGGCAGCTTCACAGGACTCATCGGACTGGCTGTATTCCTCGCCTCTATCGCCTACCTGGGCACCGTTTTCGCAGCGGTTCGCCTCGTCTCTCGATCGCCCAGGCGCCGCCTCCGTTTTGCCGGCTCTCGCTTCGCGCTACTGCTGGCGCTCGGCAGTTGCATGTACCTGATTTCGCAGGCCGGCCTGCGTACGGCGCTGCTTGGCGTCGCGGCTCTCGCCCTCGGCACGGCCATCTACGTGTACTTCGCCCCGAAAAGCGAGCTTCTGGCGGTCAAGGACAGTATTCTGTCTCAGGAGCAGCGCGTTGCCGTCGTCCAGCGCGCCCTGCTGGTAGCTCCCGCCTACGCTCTCCGCCGCATTCAAGATTTCATCACACGACGATGAGCCCGAGGGCTGGCACGGAACTTGCTACTTGCAGCTAGGCAAGCCGTGTGCATAGAGACCCTTGAGATCCCCTCTTCCTCTGGGAGAGGGCCAGGGTGAGAGCGCTATGACGCCCCGATGCGCGCCGGCTTCGTAGAGACGACCCGGCGGGTCGTCTCTACCACATCGGCCAGCCAGAGCGACGTGCGACATCCTGGACACCTCTCCAAGACGTGCACGGATCTCGGGTCCAAAACAGCCTTCGAGCGGTGAGGGGGGACAGTCGATGAGAATAGCACAGGTAGCACCGCTGCAGGAGCGTGTGCCGCCGGAACGGTACGGGGGCACGGAGGCCGTCGTTCACGTCCTGACCGAGGAGCTCGTGCGCCGTGGCCACCAGGTTACGCTGTTCGCCTCCGGAGACTCCATCACGTCCGCCGAACTGGTCTCCGTCTGGCCGCACAGCCTGCGCACCGCCCGCCACATCGTCAACCAGCAGCCATACGAGTGGCTGCACGCAGGCGCTGCCCTGGAGATGGCCGAGCAATTCGACATCTTGCACAACCACCAGGGCGAGTTGATGATAGCTATGAGCCGGCTCGTCACCACCCCTATGCTCACCACGACGCACAATCCCGCCTCCAAAGACCTGCGCTTCGCCTGGCAGTATTATCAGGGCTTCTATAATACTGTCAGCAAGGCAGCCAAGCGAGGTATGCCCTACCCGAACTGGGTCGGCGCCATTTACAATGCCATCGACGTCGCCAGCTTCCCCTTCAGCGACCGCAAAGACGACTACATGCTGTTTGTTGGGCGAATGTCCGCCGACAAGGGGCCGCACACTGCCATCGACGTCGCCAAGCGTCTGGGTCGCAAGCTGTTGATCGCCGGCAAAGTGGGCGTCGAGGACGAGGAGCATTTCGAGAACGTCGTGAAGCCGATGATCGACGGCAAGGTGGTGGAGTTCCTGGGCGAGGCAGACAGCACAATGAAACGCCATCTCTATGCCGGCGCATCCTGCGTTCTCTTCCCCATCACCTGGAACGAGCCGTTCGGGCTGGTCATTATCGAGGCGATGGCGTGCGGCACGCCGGTCGTCGCCTTCAATGCCGGCGCGGTTCCCGAGCTACTCGTGCACGGCGAAACGGGCTTCATCGTGAACGACATTGATGAAATGATCCAGGCCGTGAGACGAGTGGATAGAATCGACCCACGCCGCTGCCGCGACCACGTAGCCCAGCACTTCGACGCCCCACGCCTGGCCGACGACTACCTCGCAGCCTACCAGTTCGTCCTCGAACAGGACGCGGCGAGGAAAGAATGGCCCCTGCGGCGTCGAAGTGCGTGAGTAATACTATCAGCTATTTCCCATCCGGTCATATTATCAGCCCCGCTATCTGGCCGCCTAGGATTACCTGACGCGCCGTCCCCTTGCCCTACGGCGCTTTCCCGCGCGCGTAATAAATCACGATGACAAACAGTTGGCGCGCCTCGCGATTCACGCGAAAGACAACTTGGAAGTCTGGGGGACCTACAACGAGCAGGTGTCGCGTGCCTTTGTAGCGGAGGTGCGTTGGAGGCATAAGCGGCCACGCCTCCGGCCAGAAGGAGAGGTTCCTGCGGACCTTGTGCTCGATGCGCTGCCGCTGCTTTTCGGGCAAGTTGTCCAAGAAGTAACTTGCGTGATCCGACCAGAAGATGCGGTAGCTTTCTTCTGATGGGGTTTCCTCACCGCTCCAATCGCTCGAATCGTTCAAGCTATGGCCGCTCCTTGTAGCGACCGGCGGCGACATCAGACTCGAAGTTATCTAGAAGACGATCAAGGACCTGACGCGCCTCAGGATCGTCGAGTAATTCTTGGATCGTTTCACGATCCCTCCGCTCGTGCAGGGCAACGTATTCCTCGTAGCTCACGATAACCACAGCGGGTTTGCCCTGCTTCGTCACTATGATAGCCTCATCACCATACTGCGCACGCGCAATGACATCGCCGAAGTTATCGCGGGCCTCTCTCGCACTCACACGCACCATAGTCCTTACCTCAGAGCTTCACTCTGCCGACATGCTACCATGTGACCGACACGTGTGTCAATCAAAATGGCGGAATTGCGCAATGAGCGCTTATGGCGAGCACGCCGGCGTGACTTGTTCCCAACTCATGAGCAGCCTCCCTATCGCAGCTTCAATACAGACCGAGGAACGGTTGCGGGCATGCCGATTACTCGGGCCTATTCTGCTGTGAGTTCTTTCACCTCGCCCCAGTTGTCCGTACCACCCTGGTCCCTCACGTAGACGCAGGCCGAGCTAGCGTTTGGCCCCAGACTGAGGAAAGGTGCCCCCGCCACGATGGTGTCGCCGCTGATCGCTACTGACGAGCCGAACCAGTCCTGGCCGGCATCGTCGCGGGGAATCAACTGTTTCACCAGACCCCAGTTGTTTTCACCGCTTTCGTTCCGCGCGAAGATGAAGGCCGAGGTGTAGCTGCGCGTTGCCAAAATGTTCAAGTTGTTGGAGCGCGCGCCGACGACGACGGTGTCCTCGCTGATGGCCACCGACTCGCCGAATTGCTTGACGAGGTCACTGTCCGGGGACACCAGCTTCTTTACCCCGTCCCAGTTCCCATTCGCCGGGTTGCGCACGAATACGTAGGCTGAAGCTGGGCGCGTGTCCCTGGACGGGTTGAGCTTGCGCGCCCCCACGACGACAGTATCCCCGCTGATGGCGATGGACCAGCCGAACAGATCATTATAGTTGCCATCGGCGGCCGCAAGCTTCTTCACCTCGCCCCAGCTACCATCGCCATCCTGGCTCCGCGCGAAAACGTACGCTGCGCCCTGGTTAGGGGTTCCAGATACATCGGCCCCACGAGCGCCGACCACGATCGACTCCCTGCTGATGGCTATCGACCAGCCAAACTCGTCAGCGAACCCGCCATCGGAGGCGATCAGCTTCTGCGTCTCACCCCAGTTGTCGGTGCCACCCTCGTCGCGGGCGAAGACATAGGCTGCTCCCCGGCTCCACTCCTCCCCACCGTGGCCCGACGCGCCCACAGCGACGGTCTCCCCGCCAATAGCCACCGATCTGCCAAAAAAGTCCTCGTGTGCACCGTCGGATGCAGTCAGCCTCTCCACCTCTCCCCAGTTGTCGGCGCCACCATGGTTCCGCTGGAACACGTACGCTGCACCGTGGTCGTCCGCGTCGAGGTCGTGGAAAGGTGACCCGACGACGACGGTGTCACCGCTAATGGCGACCGAGGTGCCAAACTCATCGAATTCGGCGCCGTCCGAGGCCGTGAGCCTCTTCATCATCCGCCAGTCGTCGGCGCCGGGCCCCGTGCGCACGAAGACGTATGCCGAGCCCTGACCCCTATTCGCCCCGATGTCGTCTTTGGGTGCGCCGACGACGATGGTATCGCCGCTGATGGCCACGGACAGGCCAAACCAGTCTTCGTTAGGAAGAGCCGACGTCATCGGGCTCGCAAGCCGCTTGGTCAGCAGCGAATTCATCGCCGCCGGGTAAGCCGCGCCTGGACCTTCGAGGGAGCTCCGGCTTGCGCCCTCCGGCGGTACCCCGCCGTGGGGCGCCTGATCGAAGTTGGCGCCTCGAAAGCCCACCAGCGCCCACAGGAGTGACATCACGAGGGTTAGACAAGCGATGGGATGCAAAACGGCGGGACGCACAGACGTGCCTGGACGTATTTCCAGCCTCCTTTTTGCGGCCTTCTATGAAGCTACAAACCGTTCGAAAGCGGTCAAACGACGACGCAGGGAGAGAGCGGATTCATCGCGGCAGCTATATGCGCGAGACGGATCTTGTCAGCCACAAGGCTTCCCAACGCACGCATATCTAGCTGACAGGGGCAATTATACTACCTGGCAGCCAGCTTGTCAACAGGCTACGCCTCGTCGAGTATCGCCCTCGTCCGCCGCACGAGTTCCCGCGCGTATTCGGTGAAGATGCCCTGGCCCCAGTAGCGGAAACAGCTCGTCTCGCACAAAAGCAGATGAATGAGGGCGCGGCGGTAGCGGTCGGACTGAGGCTGCGGAGACGGGAACCGCTGGTGAAACAGCGCGCTCACGGTCTCGATCTCGTTCAGCTCGCGCTCGTAACCCTTCGTCCAGCTAATGCTCTGCGTCCAGTTGCCTCCGTCTCGGTCCATGTAGAAGCGCCAGTCCTCTTTCTTGCACTCGTCGATAGCCCTCGCCACCGCCTCGGGCGAAGGATTATCGCCCATCTTGGCCCACACCCGATGCTGCCACCTTGGCTGAATGCGAATAAACCTATCTTTGCCACAGCCCAGCCCGGCCAGCTGCTCCAGGTACTCCGTTCCGTTCAGCGCGATGACGCCCGACTTCCCGATCTCGTTTCCGAAGACGCTCTTGTACTTTGGTGGGAACTCGTTCATCATCACTCCTCCATTTTCGCCGTCCCCAATCTGCACCACGTAGGGAGGAACTGTCATACCCGCTAGTTCCTGCCACCCGCCCAACGATTGCGCCTCGTAGTAAGGCTGAAACTGGGCCACCAGCTTGGTATCGCTCCCCTGGGTCTTCACCAGCGCCACGATGCTCGCTTCATTGCCTCGCGTGTTCCTGGCCACCAGCAGATGCGGCACGTGCGGTCGCCTGATCGACGAGCCGTCGAGATTCTCTACCGAATGTTCCTGCACCATTACCCACAGGTACCCCGACTCATTCAGCGTGCGCACGAGCTCATAGCACTGGTCGGGGTTGTTAGGCAACGCCATCTCGGACAGAGAGAACCCTCGCACGCGCGCCAGAGCTTCGTACCCGAAGATGGCCGCGAAATGCTCCTGCCAGGCGCGGATGTGCAGCCGCAGATCGTTGGCAGGGGTCGAGGGCGCCACCGCGTGCGACCAGAAAGTGCCTAGCCACTCCACGTAGGGCCAGTAGCGTCCATCCAGAGTTATGCGCCTCAGGTCGTCGAGCACATCGCCCTTTCCCATCTTCGGTAGGCCCCACAGCAGATCGCCCGAATAGTCAAGCATGATGCGCGGGTTCATGCCATTATCCACCAGATCGGGAATGAAATGCCCCATCCTCCGATAGCACCATTCGAAGACCGGCGCGTTGTGGTTATCGTGAATCCACTGGTGGCGCATCATGTGATCCAGATAACTTACTAGATCGGCGTCCTGGAGGCTGCCTCCGTCCTGTCGCCCCTCCGGCACGATTGGCTGGTGCATGTGCAGCGCCAGGCCAAAGGCTGCGCGCACATCGCGCGCGTTCACACCCGTAGACGGCGCATAAAACGGCCCTTTGGCCGCCATCGCTGCGCCGATCTCATTCTCCTGGCCCACCACGACGGGCCAACCATCTACAATCCCGAGACTCAATCTCCACCTCACTTTCCGCGCGCCAGCCGAGTGGGAGCAATCTCCCGTGCGAACACTATCGTGGAGGAACTGTACGGAGAAGAATAACCGCCCCACCACTCCCCCGAGCAAAGCCCCACGTCAGGTTGGCGCCGCAATACCAACGGTCAGCAAATAGCATACCACTGGTACTTAGTGGTGTCGAGCACTGGGAGAATTTAGCTATTGTTCTTTCCTTAGACAAGCCTCTACAATAGCTCGGAGTGCAAAATGGGTATCTGTAGGGGCGTCCCGAGACGGGATCCCGATTCCATCGGGAGACGGCTGTCCGCCCGGGGAGGGGCGGCGCATCAGTAGGGGCGTCGCCGCAATTTCACACCATGAACTACCATAGGTATCGGCGCTGAAGTCAGATACGGATGGGAGGGCGCCCGGGCGTGCGCACCAAGGAGTTCCTAGCCATCGCCATCACCATAGTCCTTCTTGGGCTCGTCCTGGTCGGTCGCTTCATACACACCGTCCCCTAGGCAGCTAGACTCGGATGGCCATATGTTGCCCATCGCTAACGTCAACTGGATAGATTTCTCTGTGGCCTTCCTGGTCCTCTCCGGCGGCACTGCCGGCTTGTTCCAGGGGCTGCTCCGCCAGGCGCTGTTCATAGGCGGAGTGTACATTTCCACCGTGCTGGCGGCCCAGTACTACGGCATCGTCGGCGACCAGATCGGCCTGTTCATTCCGCAGAGCGACCACTCGGTGCGCAACGCGCTGGCCCTTATTCTGATCTTCCTTGTAGTCGTTGTGATTACCCATTGGCTCACGTACGGCGTCTATACCGACACCCGGTTGCCCTTCCTTTCGGCCGTGGACCACCTCGGCGGGGCCATCCTCGGCCTCGTCGGCGCCTGGACGCTGGCCGGAGTCACGATCACGATGCTCATCTTCGCCCTCGGGCTGAGCTGGCATAGTTGGGAGCCCTTGCAGAATACCGTGCGAAGCGAGCTCAGCCAATCGGTACTCCTGCCAGCTCTACGTAACTACCTGCCCCTGGTATACGAGACCATTCGACCGTGGCTGCCCTCCGGTCTTCCCGCCCCCTTCGTCATGTGAGCTTTCTTCTGACATCCAAATTGGCTATAATTCCCATGTGATGAAACACACCGTGGAGACTCTGGAGCTGCCCAAGATACTGGAAAGACTTGCCAGGCATACTTCTTTTTCGGCCAGCAGGGAGCTGGCCTTCAGTTTGTCGCCGTCCAGCGACGAGCAGGCGGTCTCGTCGCTGCAATGCACCACGACCGAGGCCAGGAGGCTTCTGGAGTTGAAGCCAACGATCTCTTTAGCTGGTGCCCGCGACGTTCGGGATGTGGTCCACAGAGCACGGCTGGGAGGCATTCTCGAGCCGCGCGAGCTGCTGGACGTGCTGGCCACGTTGTTGGCAGGGCGGACGGTGCGAACTGCGCTGTCGCGACTCAGCAACCAGTTCCCACTTCTGGCCGCGCGGGCCGAGTGCATCGCGGTTTCTCCCGATCTCGAACAGGAGATCCAGCGCAGCATCGACCCGCAGGGAGAGATACTCGACGGAGCCAGCCCCATCCTACGTCGCCTCCGAGCCGAAGTCAAACTGGCCCACCGGCGCCTACTGGACAGGCTTGAAAGCCTGATCAGCTCCGGCAGCTATCGCAACGTGATTCAGGAGCCGATCATTACCCTTCGGCAGGGGCGCTACGTTATCCCTATTAAGACAGATTTCAAGGGACAGTTTCGGGGCATCGTCCACGACCAGTCTGCCAGCGGGGCTACCGTGTTCGTGGAGCCGCTGGAAACGGTCGACGTAAACAACCGCTGGCGCGAGCTCCAGATTGAGGAACAACGCGAGATTCAGCGCATTCTGCGCAACCTCTCGGCCGCGGTTGGCTCACTCGAGGCCGACCTGATTCATTCGGTCGTAGCCATGGCCGAAATCGACCTTGCCCTGGCAAAGGGCAGATACAGCGCAGAGCTGAGCGCTGTCCAGCCAGAGATCACGGGAAACTCACCGCGCGATGGAGTTTTCCTGGAACTGGTGAACGCGCGCCACCCGCTGCTGGGCGACGAGGTCGTCCCCATCAGCGCGCGGTTGGGTGGAGACTTCTTCGTGCTGGTGATCACAGGGCCGAACACCGGCGGCAAAACCGTGGCCCTCAAAACTATTGGGCTGCTAGCCCTGATGTTCCAGTGTGGGTTGCACATCCCCGTCGACCGGGGGTCGCGAATTCGCGTATTCGACAACGTATACGCCGACATCGGCGACGAGCAGAGCATCGAGCAGAGCCTATCTACTTTCTCCTCGCATCTCACTAGGGTCAACGAGGTGCTGAGAAGTGCCGACGAGCACTCGCTGGTGCTGTTAGACGAGATCGGCGCCGGAACCGACCCGACGGAGGGATCAGCCCTCGCCAAGGCGATTCTGTCTTATCTGGTTCGTCGCCGGATACCGACCATTGCCACCACGCACTACTCGGAGCTCAAGGCTTACGCGCACGCGACGGCCGGGGTCGAAAACGCCTGCGTGGAATTCGACGCCGAAACCCTCGCCCCCACCTACAAACTGAGCATCGGCCTTCCCGGTCGCAGCAACGCCCTCGCCATCGCCCAGCGTCTCGGCGTGCCGCGCGAGGTCATCGACTCCGCTATGCGCGAGATCAGGCCGAGCGAGATGCAGGTCGACCGACTCCTCACTCAGATCCAGCAGGAGCGGGACCGTGCTGCCGAGCACCGAGCGGGAGCGGAGCGCGCGCAAACGGAGACTGAGAGGTTGCGTGAGGAGCTTGGGCGAAAGCTGCACGAACTCGAGCAGGAACGTCTCGCCATCTTGGAGCAAGCCCGCCGCGACTCCGAGGCGCTTGTCACCGAAGTACGCCAGCGCTTGCGCTCCATCATCGTACCTCTCGAGAAGGCGCCTGTAAGCCGGGGACAGTTGGTTGCGGCCGGAGCCGAAATCAGGGTGATAGAAGAGGAGGTCGAGGCCGTGGGTCGGCCATCCGTCGCCGAGCCGCCTCCAGCCGTAGACCAAAGCGGCCGCCCCCTTCGCGCCGGCGACTTCGTGCTGGTCAAGAGCCTTGGCCAGTACGGAGAGCTTATATCGCCGCCCGAGGGTCGGGGCGAGGCCGAGGTTCAGCTCGGCAGTTTCAAGGCAAAGGTCAGGCCCGGCGATATCGTCCGCATCAAGTCGCGCCCGAAGGTCGCGGCCGACTACTTCCCCGATTACCACGTCAGCTTGGCGACCAGACTGACGCCTCTGCCAGAGCTTGGCATCCATGGCTGGCGTGTCGAGCAGGTTCTTCCAGAGCTCGAGCGCTATGTCAACGACGCGTACCTCTGTGGGCTGCACACGGTCAGGATCGTGCACGGCAAAGGCACTGGCGTGCTCCGCCAGGTGGTCCGCGAGCAGCTCGCCCACAATCCCCTCGTCAAGTCGTACCAGTCAGCGGAGCCCAGAGAGGGGGGCGACGGGGTGACAGTGGTGACGCTGGCCAATTGACAGGCGAGAAGGAGCGCGAGTCCAGAAAGTCACCCTTCTGGCTTCTCACAGCTCACGAGCCTTTGCCATTCACGACGGTGCCATCTTCCACGCAGGCAGCAATATCACTCCGGGAATAGCCTACCTCCTCCAAGATCTCCTCGGAGTGCTGCCCTAGTGCCGGTGCTTCAAACGTGCTGATTGCCTTCACGTTACTCATCCGGAAAGGCACTCCTGATGGAAGCCTCACTTTGCCAAATACGGGGTGCTCCATAGCCCTCACAAAGTTAGTCTCAACCTGAGCGTCGTTGGTAGCCTCGACCACCGTATTGACCTTGCTCGCTGGCAATTCGTATTCTGCCAGAGTCTCCAGCCATTCATCACGATTCTTCTGTACGAACACTTCATCCAGCAGCTTTATGAGCTCTGCATTGTTGCGGCGGCGAGCTTCTGCCGTTGAAAACCGCACATCATTCTCAAGGTCTGGCTTTCCAATGGCAGTGCAAAGTCTTGGCCAGTACACCGGCAAGATGGCCCCCGCGGTCATGACCAGCCACAGCCCATCCGCGCATTTGTATACGTTGCTCAATGGAACTGTTGTGCCTCCGCTGCGCTTTCGTGTTTCGAGTTCCCGGCCTGTGGTCAGGGCAAAGAAGAACGGCGAGCGGAAGAATGAGAGCACTCCTCCCAGCAATGAAGTGTCCACCAGTTGCCCAACACCGTGTCGCTCCCTTGCCATAATACCCATCGTGGCGCCCCAGGCCGTCGCAATTGCACCTGCTTCGTCCCCCATCATGTAAGCCATGAACGGGTCATCATTCTTGTGGTCTCGTGTCAAGTACATCATCAGGCCCGCGCGGGCTTGTGCTGCCATATCAAATGCGGGCTTATCGCGATCGGACCCTTCCGGCCCGTAACCGGTCACTCGGACATATACCAGCCTGGGATTGATTGCACGTAGGCTAGCGTAGTCCACGCCCAGGCGTTCCAGCGTCCGACGCCTGTTATTCGTAATGAACACGTCGCTGTGCTCGACCAGCCTCCGAAATATGCCTTTCCCTTTTTCCGTGTCCAGGCTTAGAGCGATACTGCGCTTGCCCTTGTGCATCTCCTCGAACCACAAGATCCTGCCGTCACGTTCCGGGATTTGGATTCCCCGCCAGTTTACGTACTTTCGCTGCGGGTCAACAAACTTCGGGTCTTCCACTTTTATGACTTCGGCACCGAAGTCTCTGAGATACGCTGCTCCCATCGGGCCGGCGTAGAACTGGGCCAACTCCAGCACTTTGATGCCTTCGAGCGGCAACTTCTGATAGGCCTGCGCTTCATTAGCTGCTCTGTCCGCACCCATTCTCGGTTCCTTCCTTCTCCGTCCTTGCCGGTTGTCAGGGGTGAGGGACTCTTCCCCCACGGGAAAGTCCTCCCAGGCCACAGATGTTCCGGTCAATTGCACCGCGCCATCAGACCGAGTCTTCTTGCCTTCTGCTTTTCGTCGACTCTTTGAGCTAAAGTTTCAACCCAAACAGCTCGTTAGCATTCTTCCAAAAAATACGCTCTTTGTCCTCTTCGCTGATTGGGAGCTTGGAAAGCCACTTGATCTGTCTCTGGGCCTCAACCGCAGGAAAATCCGAGCCGAACAATACCTTGTCTGAGCCATGCTCCTCAATGATTCGAGCAATGACGAGGGGATCCAACACGTCCAGGCTTGGACTCCAGGAGGTATCGAGGTACACATTCCGGCCCACCAGGTACTTCCCGGCATCTTCCAGCATGCCCAGTCCACCAAAGTGAGCAGCAACGACCTTCAGCCTGGGGAATGTGTCGATCACGCTGCGGAGTCTTTCGGGCGTCGATTTGTCATGTTTTCCGTAATTCCCGGCTGCCCCGAAGTTCCCCATGTGAAAATACGCGACCATGTCGTCTCCCATGGCCTCGTATATCCTGAGCATACGGGCATCGTCCAGATAGAAGTCCTGGACGAGGGAGTTCCATTTCACTCCCGGTATGCCGTTGCTTCTGAGCCGGTTTATTTCGGACTCATAGTCAACAAAATCAGGGTGTATACTCCCCAAACTGAATAGCCTTCTCCGGTCACAAGCCTGTATTATGAAATCGTTGCTCCTTATTAATTACTGCGTCTTCTTTCCTAGCGACGCAGAAGAACACCGCCCCTTCTATCCCGGATTGGTCCATCGCCGAGAGAAGATCCGGAATGGTCCGGGGTTGTAACCCGACCAGAGCACTCGCCGAGCCAGACGCTTTTTCCTTGAAAAGCCTGGCGATCTTCTCAGGATAGACATGATTGTGCGCATCGATGATCACGTTGCTTGCCGCGACCTTTTCCAGTCACAAACCATTGATGGTCAACCGCCTTCGTCAAACACTCTCGCTGCTATTCCTTCTCCCGTCGACCAACGAAGTCGTTTCCGATTTTCAAGGGCGTTCCATGCCGTTGCGGGCCGCCATAGGGCGCGTCACGCAGTTCGATTGCCTCTCGCAGACCATGTTTCAAAGCACTTTGCCTAAACTCCTCGTTAGCTGGTGTAACCCGGTACAAAGAAAGGAAACAGATATCCGAGTCAACCATGGACTTATAGCCCATGATGTCCATAGCATTATTCACACTCGCTTTCAAGAAGCTTAGTTGGTCCAGTGCCTGCTTGGCGATTCGGTCAGCCAGCCACTCCACATGCTCCTCAAGCTGGTCCGCTGGCACCGCCTTGTTGATGATTCCCCATTCAGCCGCCGTCTTGCCCGTTATCGAATCACCAGTAAACAACAGCTCTTTCGTCTTCATGGGTCCCACTGTGAACAGGGTCATCATTCCGCTGGCGTGCCCTCCAATCGAGCGGGTCTCCGGCTGGCCGATCAAGCAGTCCTCGGAGGCGATTACCAGGTCGCAGGCAAATGCCGGCGACAGGTGGGATCCTATCACGTATCCATGCACCTGAGCTATCGTCGGCTTCCGAAAGGCCCGGATCTTGTTGTACACGACGTCCAGAAACCTCTTGCGCCTCCTCTGCCAGGCGACGTAGATATTGGACTCGGCACTCTTTTCCCTCTTGTATGTGTCCACACTCAAGTCACCACCGGCACCGAAGCACTTGCCTGCCCCCTTCAGAATTGCGACCCGTGTCTCGTCCTCATCGTCTAAGTCATCGATCGCTTTGCCAATTGCCTGGTACATTGGCAGGTCAAGGGCATTCATGTGCGCGGGATTGTTCAGGATTATCCTCGCAACCCTTCCCTCACGCTCCAGAATCACACGGTCAAACTCTTTCCTCGTTACTGTCATCTGCTCCCCCTGCTTTCTTTCGAGTACTCCTCGTATTTGCTGAAGCTTGTCTCGCTTCGGTCAACCTAAGCTATCGATTGTGTTCGACAGTCCTGTTCACTCCTGCTCCAAGGCACTCCCCCTCTCAGGTTCTTGTGACGTTTGGGGCTGACTCTCGCGCCGGAGCTGGCTGAATAGCACGAGAGAGACCACAGCCAAACCGATCAATACGCCCACGGTCGAAGGCCTGAGCAATAGCAACAAGCCACTCAGTCCCAGGCCAAGCCTTTCCGGAACCGTGGCTCCTTTCAGGAAATTCCCCATGCAGCCCCCCGCGACAAGGACGATCCCTGCCGCAGCAACAAGCACCGACAACAAGATATCTGACAATGGCCCTTCCATAAGCAAAGAGGTGTTGTACACAAACAAGAATGGAACGATGAGGCCGCCCGCGGCTAGTGCGACGGCTACTAGTGATAAGCGAATCCAATCAGCTTTAGCGATCGCCGCCGCTGCCACAGAGGCAGGACAGACAGGAGGAGTGAGGGCACCGAGCACGGCGAAGTAAAACACGAACATGTGCGCGGTCAGAGGTGCCAAGCCCAGGTTGACCAAGGGGGGTCCGACCACAGCGATTGCGATGACATAAGCCGCGGCGGTTGCCATCCCCATTCCCAGCAATATGGCCGTAACGGCGGCGGCTATCAGCGCCGGCAGCAAGGATGACTCACCGAGTCCTAAGATTGCCGCAGAAAGCGTCACGCCCAAGCCGGAATACCCGATCGCAAACACTATTACTTGAATCACCACGGCCAGCACTATGAGCGTAGCCACACCTTCCGCTCCGCTTACCAAAGCTTCACCGATTGTCGACAAACGCTTCCGAAGATCCGGCAGGGACCAGGAGCCTCCCAATGAAACGTGCAACAGTATCGCAGTAACCAGTGCCCAGGACGCCGACAGTGCGGAACTATAGGTGTACAACATAACTCCCATGAGGACGGTGATTGGTATGGTGATGCACACCAGGGCCTTCCAGTTGAACAAGTCAGTCGCGTTTGGCACGATATTCTCGGGCATGGTCGACATCCCTTTGATCCGCCCATGAAAGACAACTGCGACTGTTATTGACAGGTAGTACAGAATAGCGGGGATCAACGCCGCGCGCATGATTGAGACGTAGGGAATCGCCAGGAATTCGGCCATCAGGAACGCTGCGGCTCCCATGATGGGGGGCATGATCTGTCCCCCGGTGGAGGAAGCCGCCTCAACAGCTCCGGCGAATTCGGCTCGATATCCCGCTTTCTTCATAGCGGGAATAGTGAAGGTGCCGGTTCCGATAACATTAGCGACGGCGCTCCCTGATATAGTGCCAAACAACAGACTGCTCCAAACCGCAACAAGGGCCGGACCACCTGGTATCCTACGGGCAAGTAGCGCGGCTAGGTTCAGGAAGGTCTCGCCACCTCGCGAAGCGAGCAGGACAGGCCCGAAAAAGATGAATACCGTTACAACCGTGGCCATTATCCACGTAATTGAGCCCCAGTAGGCTTCCGAGCCACGGTACATTTGTGCCAAAGCCCGGTCGACCGATATGCCTGCGTGTCCCCAGACCCCTGGTACGAATTTGCCCCACCAGATAAGGTAAGTAAAGAAAAAGAGGGCAACAATAGGCACGGCCAACCCGAATACTCTCCTGACAGCTTCAAGCCCGATCAGCAGAACCAAGACCGAGCAGATTATGTCCAGGTTGGAGAACTGGTAGTATGCGCTGCTGAACTCCTCATAGTTGAGGACGGCTCGAGCTGAGATGGCAATTGACGTTGCCATGGCTAGTATGTCGAGCGAACTTGGCCAGCGTTTTGATGACCTCGTTGTCATCGGATAATGGGAGAAAACGAAAACTGTGCCGAGGGCAAAGAAAAGGGGACCCTGCACCAAGGGATGCGCTGCGACGGTGAATCCCGAGTATAAGGCAAAAGCCGCCCATAACAAACCGAGAAGTGCCAAGATGTGTCGATATGCTAGGGCTAGGTCACGTTTCATTCGCGCGCTCCCCTTGGTGTACCAATCTGCTTCCTGGTGCTTCAGCGCTCGCGGCACCGCTCAAGTTTCTCACCTTGGTCACCGCACTAACTAGTCGAGGCACGGTCATTACTGTAATCCAACAAGGCACGCAAAAGCGGACTAGGAACGTTGCGCCGGGAGCGCCCCGCAAAGCGGGGCCCGCCCCCTCGCGGGCGAGACGCCCGCACCCC
>JACQUC010000057.1 GCA_016210495.1 Chloroflexota bacterium | reverse complement strand
GGTGCTGCCCGGACATCCCGACCTTGCGTCGCGAGTTGCGGCTTGCCACGGCGCGGCTCCGCCACAAGCGGGAAGTGATTCGTGGCTGTATCCGACACGCTGGTTACCATGTTTAGCTCTCTATGCTCATGTCAGTAGATAAGTTCGGTCACTAATTACCGGCTTCACCGTTCTTACAGAGAATCTCGGGAGTGTTACGTCATCGCCCACAAGCGAATGACCTTCGACAAGATGGTTCACACCGTCATACTTGAGATGGGATGTTTGAACCAACTGGAATCTGACGTTTTGCCGAAGCTTGCTCAACAAGACACAGGAATGCGAATCATTCTCGGCAAGAAACTGCTGAGCAGTTCGAGCAGACGGATCACCTCCGTGGAATACGTCGTTTCTGGTCCTGATCATTTGGGCGACAACATCGTTATCGAAGGAATTGTGCAACTGAAAGAAGGCCGTTTCCCTCGGCAATCTCTTGGCTAGCGTCTGGCGGATCTCATTCCAAGTTCCAATAGAAGGTGACCGTAGGAGTCTTGCGGGTAGTCGGGGGACATCAGGGTTTGCGCTGCAATGTTGTCTGATTTCACAAATGCCGATTACGCAACACAACCGCAAACAGTACTCATAGAAATCAATGAGCCTGCGCAATCGCAATTGGGGGGTGTTCACGTTCAGGTATCTCTTATAAGACAATGCAAGTGGTGTTGGGGCTGATGTAACGGCGTATTCTCTGATCTCGGTCAGTGCCACATTGAGTACTGCGTCGACCCGCTGACGAAGTTCTAGGTCAGCTTTTTCCTTGGTTACATAGTCCTTCGCGCCGAGTCGCAACGCCCGTATCGTCTCACTTTGGGTGCCTTCGGCTGATAGCACAATGACGGGGACTTGAATTCCAGATTTTTGCATTTCATCCAGCAACCAAAGCCCGCCCCACATATCTGGCGGCATCATTAGGTCAACTATGGCCAGATCAAAATACTCGGTTTTGAGTCTGTTCAACGCTTCCACACCGTTGGTAACTGGTACTATTCTTGAAGTTGGCGAGCAGAGAATGGCGCTGAATGTCTGGACCACATCTTTTTGGTCATCTGCCCATAGAATCCTCGTCATTTTTCGCTAGCCTTCCCCCAGATTGTCCGTTCTATTCCCAAGTCCTGGGCGATGAGAAGTTCTTCTGAGAGTGAACTGTCCTCCAAGGATGGAACAACGACGGTCCAGCGGGTTTGGAATCCCTTCCCGCAATCAACACTGAGCGTGCCTCCCAGCGTTTGAACCATCGATCTGACAGTGAGCAGGCCTATTCCTAGTCCGTCGCGTTTTGTCGATTGCACAGGCTCGCCCGCGTCCAGTCGTTGAAGCATCTCGGGTGGGATCCCCGGTCCAGTGTCTTCGATCTGAATCATCAATGATCTAGTGCTTTCGTCAAACAGCCAATCGAGTTGGATTTGTCCACCGCTTGGCATCGCCTCAATTGAATTCTTGACCAGGTTCTCGATTATGGAACGAAGAAAGACAGTTGAAGTCCAGACTTTGCAGCCCTGAAGAGTTCTTGGCGGATCAAATCTAATGTTTCCCGGTATTGACGCTATCTTGTTAGCAATATACTCACGCATAAACTCATTTGGATCAACGCACTCAATGAGTGGAGACTGGGTTGCCTTGCCAATCGCAAGAAGTGACTGGAATGTTGCCAAAGCCTGGTCAAGGAGTTGACTTGCTGCGTATCGGCTTCTTAGACGATCTGTTCGATATTGACCAATACTGTTGATTTTTACTTGATAGGCAATGACTTCGTTTTTCAAGTCGTGAAGTAGCCTACTAATAGTCTCGTTTCGAGAACGTGCAATAGGGTCTTGATGGAAGTATGCCTTCAAAGCTGCGTGACCAAAGGATTCGCCTGACCAGTCAGCAAGTATTTCGCAAGAAAGCCTAATTGATTTCGGTGAGACGCTAAATGACCTGATAGGAATTTCGCTCCTGAGGAAATTCCAAAAAGAACTATCGGCGATTTGCCGTCGAACGCCATCGCTCGACTGCAGAGCGTGTGGAATATCCATAACGAAATCCAAGAGTAATGGATTAGTGTCATTTGTTGAAACTGACAGCTCAACTGTATCAGAATCTCGAAAAGTGTTTTCATCAACGAAGGACAGGACTTCGTTCAGCATTGCCTGGTATGTGCCTTCACGTTCAGATATTCGGAGATCAGGCACGTGCAATTTCGCTCGAATCATAGGCAATCGACCCCGCCTAACGAGCCAGAAGTCCTCAAAGATCTCGTTGAGGCTCACGGTTATCCATTTGCTCGATAATAGCTTGTATATCTTTGACAACGAGACCACCTTCTTGAATTCGGCGGTCTCTCGCGCGTCAACGTGTTGATTCTCGGGATTAAGTTGCGATAGCAAGCACCCAATGGATTCTAGTCCCTCACTGTACCACTGTTCACAGTTCCCAGGCGATTCTCGCCTGAGCAAGCTATAGAATGTAAGGACATGATCAAAGCTTGGCGTCGCATCGTCGTCCTGACGGAATATCGCCTCCGCCTTTTCGGACCAGCGGCGGAAAGCCTTAATATTCCCTTCCATGAGCAATCTGCTTCCTAGCATCCCTTCGCGAGACCATTTTCTGACCTCAGAAGAAGATGAAGGCGCATTCATAAACTCGTGGGTTAGTATGAATCGTGCAAGGGCAGACGCCCAGCTTTGCTGCAGGAGCGCGCTGCTACTCCCAATACCGATGCGCCAGTTAATCTCGTCAATAACGCGACTTACAGATGAAGCGACATTCGCTTCTGCCTGTCGAAGCGAATACGCTGCCCTTCCTCCCCTGAGAGTAAAAAACTTCCTTGGCGAGCAAGTTTCTAGCCTAATGCTTGCTTTGTGTTGAGGCTGGTGAAGAGGTCCAGTTGATTGAACGCTGTACTCCCAGGAAATTCGAATTGCTTGAAGTTGCTGCTGCAACCTGGTTTTCAGGTTGTTTTGGCGTTTGTCACCAGCGATCAAATCATCTACAACATCCGTGATGACCTGCACCAAATCAAGTGGGAGCGATACTTCTGCGGATTCTAATGAACCTTGTATGATGAAGACAGCCGCGAGAACCGCTTGGAACCCATCTGCCTTCACTGAATCGGACAAGCCACTAGCCTTCATCCCTCTTGAGGTGAGGAATCCTTTCTCAAGCCGTAGGTGGTCAAACCAGCCAGCGACCGTCGATTCCATTAGCGCGGTGCCAATTATGCTTCTGGGAATGAACTCATCGACCTGAGGCAACGGTGATGCCAGAACCTTTCTGTAAAATATCTGTGTGATTAGGACGTTAAGGACTGCAGATCCCAATAGGGCTAGGCGAGCATTGTCGTGGCAGTTCTTCCACGGGACCTCATTGTGCAGAGCCTTGTGCACCAAAGCTTGGCTCATCAAAGGCATCTTTGTGGAAGGGATGCCGAAGATCGTACAAAGCTGTAGGATTTCCCGCTTATGTATGCTCGGCACTTCATGAATCGATCTTGGATGCAAGGGGTCTTTCAGCGGTTTCTGGTTACCGAAGCCTAGCTTATGACGTGCAAACGTTTGGAGATACTTGTGTGCAGCATCCTCTGATGCTTGCTTCTTCGATGAGCCTTGACCCACAGCGTGTCTGCCATCTGCTGTTGAGGCTCGAATGCAAAAGTATGGTTGATGGTCAGGGCCACTATGCTCCACCACTTCATATCGAGGCAAGCCAAGCTTCTGGTACTGGCTATGCTCCAGCAACAGACTCTTATGAGAGGCAATCTGAGGGGCCAATCTTCGGGAATCCTGCAGATTGGATCGTATCACGGAGAGTACTTTCTCGTACTTCCGGCAAGCGAAAACAACACCCAAGAATTGGACGACCAAAGAATGAAGAGTTTGGTGGTCACTAAGGCGGTCCAAGTCTTCGAAAACGCCCTTCCCAAGAAACGCAGACTCTTTCAGATAGAGCTTCTTGGCAATAGTCTGGAGAACGCTGCGTTCGTGCCTGTTGACAAAGTCAGTCATTGCACCCGGGCTCTGCAGTCGGGCGTCCTCATAGGCCAGATGGGCCAAGGCGAGTTCTAGAGCCGTGGTCCCAAGTATCGCGAGCATGTTCAACGTGGCCTTAGTGGTCTCGGGATTCTTGAACTCTGAACGATGCTCGTTGAGAAATGAAGTGTGCACCAGCGATAATGCGAGCCAAGCGCTGTCAGGGGCACACTCGAGCCCGACAGAGTCGCAAATCCTGGTTTGGAGAGTCTCGGGAATCTGAAGCGACGTCTCTGGAACGTTCGTTTGAGCTATTAACACACGCCAATCCCTACTTGCGGCATTTGCCCTGCTGCTTCAAGCTGGTGACGTTCCCTTAGCACGATTAGTATATTTATTGCGTATCAATTTGGCAAGGGGTTAAGTCCTTAAGTCCCCAAGCCCCTGCAATTTGGCCAGCGTCACGGTCATGCAGAGGTGCGTGCCTCCTTAGGTCTTGGTGATGCCCCTCTTAGCAGAGTCGGAGGAAAAGGCCCGGCTGTAAACGGCCAAGTAATTCCCTCGGGTGTGGGCAAACAATTCCCTCAGGTATGGGTAAGTTATTCCCTCGCTGAAAGGGCAAGATATTCCCTCACCTCAGCGCTCAGCCCCACGGTTATGCTACTCGGTTTTCACCTCCTTGGCAAGGGATTGGGGAGCGTCGGGCCTCAGGAGTGGGCGGTAACTCCGGCCTTCCAGTACGAGGTATTACAACCAACGAAATGCAGACAGTGGTCAACAAAGACCGCACTTAGAATCAGCCTTTGTCGTTCTGCCAGGGCATCCCTTTTATGGACGTAAAGTCCACATCCTTTCCCCGCCATCCTACCGCAACCAGGGTATGGTGTGTTATCGCCTCGCCTGACAACCCAGAGTTCCACTATCGCATCCCCGAACGATGGCTTGCCCCGTCCCCACCACCTCCACCGGCTCAGCCAGCGCCCGCCAACACCCCCGTCGTGCTGTCTCTGTCAGCGCTTGATAAGATGACTCAGAGGTATCTTATCAAGCGGCGAACGGAGAGAACCAATGCGGACGCTGAACCTATCCCCCCAGGTCCTGCAAGAGATCTGGAATCAACTCCCAATGGACTCCAAACAGCGCCTGAGCAACAGGTTGTTCTTCCTGGCCTTGCGTCAAGCAAGAGGAGGGACCGATGATTCAGACGAAAGCGCTTGCCTCCCATCTGAACCGGCCTGCAATTATCTACATCCGCCAATCCTCGCCTCTGCAAGTTGAGCAGAACACCGAGAGCCGTCATCGGCAGTACCAATTGGCCGAACGAGCCAGCGAGATGGGCTGGCCAGGCCAGCGCTGTGTAGTGATCGACGATGACCTTGGCATTTCCGGCGCCAAGAGTTACAATCGTCCCGGCTATCAACGACTTATCTCAATGGTCGCCCTTCGTGAGGTAGGGATCATCTTCGGGCTGGAGGTTTCGCGTCTAGCCCGGAACTGTCTTGACTGGTATCAACTGTTGGAAGTAGCGGCCTCTTTCGATGTGCTCATCGCCGACGAGGACGGACTCTATGACCCAGCCGACTTCAATGACCGGATGTTGCTCGGGCTGAAGGGCACTTATTCGGAGATCGAACGTTACCAGATCAGAGCACGGATGCTTCGCGCGAGGCTTAACAAGGCCCGGCGTGGTGAGCTGGCGGTTCAGTTGCCGGTGGGATTCCAGTACGACGCGGTGAGTGGGAAGGTTCGTCTAAGTGCGGATCAGTCGGTGCGCCATGCAATCGCCACGGTGTTTCAACTGTTTACCCAACTCGGATCGGTCCTCTCGGTGCTGTTCCACCCGCGCCGAGAGGAGCTCGAATTGCCGTATCAAGTAGTCAATCGTGGTTTGGGAAGCAAAGTGTTATGGCGAAGGCCGAGCTATGAGCACATTTACAATATGCTCACCAATCCAGTGTACGCCGGGGTCTATTGTTATGGCAAGCGCAAGACCCGGGACGACCCTGTGGCCCAAAGGCGGCAGGTAGTGCGCCTGGATCGAAGTGAATGGGAGGTCATTATCCCTGAGCATCACGAGGGCTACGTGAGCTACAGCCAGCTTGAGGAGAACATAGAAACTTTGCGCAACAATCGCTACGCTTTTGAGACGAGTCAGGGCGCACCCCGAGAAGGTCCGGCACTGCTGCAGGGCCTCGCCTATTGCCAACATTGTGGCCTGAGGATGCACGTTAAGTACCAGTTGGGTGCGGCTTACTATTGTTGTGATCGCGATCACCGCCGGTTTGGCGAACGAATCTGTTGCTGGGCCAGCGCCAAGCGTGTCGATGCGCTGGTGGAAGAGCTACTGCTTGGGGTACTCAATGAGGGGACGCTGGAGTTGTCGGTAGAGCACGCGCGCAAGTTGCAGGAGGAAGAGAGACGAACTGATCGGCAATGGTCAGAGAAAACACAGCGGCTAGAGTACGAGAGTAATCTAGCGCGTAGGCGATACGAGTCGGTCGATCCTGAGAACCGACTGGCGGCCCGGACACTGGAGACAGATTGGAACACCAAGCTTGCCGATGTGGAGGCGGCAAAGCAAGAGTACCAGCGGCGTGAGAAGCTCAAGGAGTTGCCGAGCACGTTGGAGCAGATGCGGGAGATGGTTGCCAATCTGAGCCGATACTGGCACGGTGGCGACTTGGAGCCTCAGGAAATGTGCTCCTCTCTACAGACCAAATTCGCTTACCGACCAGGCCATGATCACGAGTGTGGGCACGACCGAGAGGCCGGCCACAATGCGCACGGGTACTGGCCGCTTCGGGGACGAAAACTGATGAAGAGTTACCCCGACCATAACAAGCGACATCAGAAGCATTGCCCGTCGGATCATCGGGAATGTGGTAATAAAACTCGTCCCGGCGGCGCTCATCCCCAGCGCAAGCACGAGCATGTGCAAGTTATGGTGCTGGCTCGCTAGAAACGCGAGTACGACTGAGCCGACCGACATGACTACTGCCTTCTGTTGCATCGCCTTCTACTCCTTTAACGCGTGCTGTTCCTCGGGTCACAGTGCCTCGGTGAGCAAGTCCAGCGCTTCCAGCACCTGAGGCCGCTTCTCCACGGGAATACGTGCCAAGAGCGCACGGTACTTAGCCGCGGAGGCCTCTTGCACCGCGCCCAATACAATGCGCCCTATCGAGGCACAGGACCATCTTCTCCGAGGGACGGCGCAAGGGATTGATTCTCATAGCAGGCTGGTGCCAGCGTGACCGATGATAGACCGCTTGCGCGGGGTGAACAGCCGAAGCCGAACCTCCTCCCGAAGAGCCCGCTCTTGAGCCACTGCGTCGCGCAGAGCCTTGGGAATAGTGTCGAAGAGGATTTACATGCGGCCGGGCTTATCCTCGACGAGCGGCGATCAGGAGGTCTAGGTCCAGAATTCTGTTCCTCCCGAGCGTGGCAAATGAGAGTCTTGACGGCTTCCAGGTCAACATCTTTCCATGTGCAGGCGTAGCTCGCGAGTGCCTCCCGAACCTTCTTCGGGTCGTAGTCCGCCCACACGTCCTCCGCTGCTACCTCGAGGATCAGACGGTATGACTCGTCGTCCTTTTCGATAAGCAACGGAGCCGCTCTTGCCACGTCCAAGAGCTTCGCGATCTCGCTACCTTGTGTTACTTTGACTCTTCTGAGTTGCTTCGCTATGGCAGCCACCTCATTAGCTGGGCCATTGACAGTATGCACATGGTGGTCGGTCGATCAAGGAGGCCAGCAGGCCAGGAGGGCGCTACAGGCGGGGCTTGCAGATGATCTCTTTGACGCGAAGGTCGAAGAATTTGTGGACGGTGGTGGGCTGAAGGACCAGGGCGGTGTCGGCGCCTTTGCCGGTGCCGGCGATGGAAATGATCTCCCGGTCGGTGCGGATCAGCCCGGCGCTGGCGGCCATAAGCGAGACTTCGACGGCGACTTTGACGCCCACTCCAAAGAGGCGCAGGGTGTGGGCGATGTAGTCGTCGGGAAGGTAGGTGCCAAACCGCTTGCGCACCGCGTAGTTGATGCCGGCGAAGGCGTGATGGCAGGTGAGCACCTGCGCCCCCATCTCCTGAAGCTCGCGCCTGATTTCGTCGGGCAACTGCTGGGTGTTGGGCTCTTTGTAGCCGGACGAGTGGGTGACCACGACGACGCTGAGACCTTTCATAGTGGATGCCACCTGTAGTCCCACGCGGCCCTCGTGAGAGGCCACGACTACGGTGCTGATGTCGAGCTCTAAGGCTCTCCTGGCGACCGCGGCGATGGTATCGTCAGTGTTGTCGGGGCCGGGGCGGGCGAAATAGATTGTCTCGGGCAACTGCATGTCTCCTTATTAGCTACAAGTGGCGAGCTCAACGCCACTAATGTAGCACCTGAGAAAGGAGGTGTCAACACTGGCTGCTCGCTGGGGTCGCGGGGACGGGCCTTGATGAATCAAGGCCCCACGGACCGAATCAAAGCCCCACAGGCACACTCCAAAGAATGTGGGCAGCAGACAAGAGCTGCCGCAAGGATGGTATAATGGATGCATAGGGACTGAGTTGTAGTCAACCGCAAGCGATGGATGCGAGGTGAATAGATGGTAAAGGCGTCGGGCGCGTTTGGTGCGCGGGCGAATCTTGAGGGCGACTGGGGAAATGTGACCTACTATCGGCTCGGCGCGCTTGCCGAGCAGGGGATCGGCAAGGTAGAAGCGCTGCCGTTCACGGTCAAGGTGTTCCTGGAAAACGTGCTGCGGCGTTGCGATGCGAAGCTGGCGCGACAGGAGGAGGTGGAGACGCTGGCCAATTGGGCAGGTGGTGGCATCGGGGGCGGGGAGTTCACGTTTCTGCCGGCAAGGGTGCTGTTGCAGGATTTTACCGGGGTTCCGGCACTGCTGGACCTGACCGCCATGCGCTCGGCGATGGCGCGTCTCGGGGGAGACCCCCAGCGCGTGAACCCTATCGTGCCGGCGGATCTGGTGATCGACCACTCGGTGCAGGTCGACGTGTTCGGCACTACCGGCGCCTATGATGCCAACGTGGATCGGGAGTACGAGCGCAACGCCGAGCGCTATGCGCTGCTGCGCTGGGCGCAGCAGGCATTCGACGGGGTTCGCGTTTTCCCGCCGGGCATGGGAATCGTGCACCAGGTCAACCTGGAGCACCTGGGCAAGGTGGTGTTTACCCACCAGGAGGGAGGCGAAACGACTGCCTTCCCGGACTCGCTGGTCGGGACGGACTCGCACACGCCGATGATAAACGGCCTGGGCATACTTGGCTGGGGGGTGGGCGGTATCGAGGCCGAGGCGGTGCTGCTGGGTCAGCCTCTCTACCAGCTCCTGCCGGTGGTGGTAGGACTGCGATTGGTGGGCGAGCTGGGCGCGGGGGCGACGGCCACGGACCTGGTGCTGACGGTAACCGAGCTGTTGCGTCGCCACGGCGTGGTCGACAAGTTCGTCGAGTTCACTGGCCCAGGCCTTGGCAAGCTCAGTGTGGCAGACCGGGCCACGATATCCAACATGTCGCCGGAATTCGGTGCTACGGCTTCGCTGTTCCCTATCGACGAGGAGACGCTGGGCTACCTCAGAGTGACGGCACGGGACGCGGCGGTGGTGGCGCTGGTAGAGCGCTACGCCAGGGAGCAGGGATTTTTCCGAACGGACGAAAGGCAAGAGCCCGTATTCAGCGAGACGCTGGAACTGGACTTGAGCAGCGTGCAGCCCAGCCTCGCGGGGCCGCGCCGGCCACAGGATCGGGCTAAGCTGAGCGATCTGGGGCGAAGCTTTCGCGCGGCGTACCCGGAGCGGTTCGTTGAGCCAGCGGAATCCGAGCTCGAGACCGGGCTGCAATGTCAACCGGCCAGGCTCCAGCAGGATCTGGAGCGGTTCGACTGGGAGGGCGGAAGCGTGAACGAGCGCGAGGAGCCGAGCCCGGAGCCATTGGAACAGGCGCTTTGCACGGGGCCCGAGCCTCCGCCAGGCCTGACGATATCACGACCGAAAGGGATAGAGGTCGAGATTGGAGGAGTGCGGGCTGAGGTGACCCACGGCTCGGTGGCCATCGCGGCCATCACCAGTTGCACGAATACCTCGAATCCGGCGGTTATGATCGGCGCCGGCCTGCTGGCGAAGAAAGCGGTCGAGCGTGGACTGATGGTGAAACCGACGGTGAAGACCAGCCTGGCTCCCGGGTCGCGGGCGGTGACGACATACCTGCACGACGCGGGGCTTCTGCCCTACCTGGAGGCGCTGCACTTCCATCTCGTCGGCTTCGGCTGCACCACGTGCATCGGCAACAGCGGCCCCTTGCCAAAGCCGGTGGCGTCTCTGCTGGAAGCGAACGACCTGGTGGTCACGGCGGTGCTGAGCGGCAACCGCAACTTCGAGGGGCGCATTCACCCTCAGGTGCGCGCGAGCTACCTGGCCTCGCCGCCACTGGTGGTGGCCTACGCGCTGGCCGGGACGGTGGACATCGACCTGACCTTGGAGCCGGTGGGGCTCGACCCCAACGGCGAGCCGGTCTACCTGCGCGATATCTGGCCGACGTCCGAGGAGGTCAGAGAGACGATCGCCGACACCGTCAAGCCGGAGATATTCGCGGAGACCTATGCGCACGCGATGGATGGCGACGAGCGCTGGCGGGGCCTGCCGGTGCCATCCGGCAACCTGTACGCGTGGGATGCCGCCTCGACTTACGTCCAGGAGGCCCCCTACTTTCAGGGGCTGACACCGGATCCCGCGCCGCTTGCCGATATCGTAGGCGCGCGTGTGCTGGTATCCGTCGGGGATTCGGTAACGACCGACCACATCTCGCCGGCCGGCTCCATTCCGACGGATAGCCCGGCCGGCCGCTACCTGATCGAGCGCGGTGTGGATCCGGCGGAATTCAATAGCTACGGGTCTCGCCGAGGAAATCACGAGGTGATGGTGCGTGGCACGTTCGGCAACATCAGGCTGCGCAACGCGCTGGTGGCCGGCCGGGAGGGAGACTGGACGGTACACCTGCCCGATGGCCAGGAGATGCGCATTTACGAGGCGTCGGTGGCCTACCAGCGTGATGGCATCCCGCTGGTTGTGCTCGCCGGGAAGGAGTACGGCGCGGGCAGCTCGCGGGACTGGGCAGCGAAAGGGCCGCTACTGCTGGGGGTGCGGGCGATCATCGCTGAGAGCTACGAGCGGATTCATCGCAGCAACCTGGTGGGGATGGGGATCTTGCCACTACAGTTTCGTCCGGGCGAAAATCGCCAGAGCCTGGGGCTGACGGGGCGAGAGGTATACGACGTCGCGGGCATCAGCAAGGGGTTGAAGCCGGGCCAGGAGTTGACCGTGCGGGCGCGGCGGGACGACGGCGGCGAGATCACTTTCCAGACTGTTGTTCGCATCGACAGCACTATAGAGGTCGAGTATTACCGCAACGGGGGGGTGTTGCAGACGGTGCTGCGGCAGTTGCTGCGAGGGGAGTGAGGAGGGAATTGTGGGCATGGTAGATAACGAAAACCGACCGGAACTAGGATCGGCTGTATGGAAACGCCCTGAATTTCGCTGGTAATACAAGGAGGCACCTCGGCAATACTGGCGTCGCGGCGCTAAAGCAACCGCTTCAGGCCGCTTGGCAGGAGATGCTGCTGATTTGCGGCCTGAAGTCCTCCAAACAGTCAGAAGTTTTGACATAAGGATTCTGCTGGACATAGCGCGGCTTGGACTGGCAAGGCGGAGAGCGGGGTGGCTTATATCAAAACCTCAGAAACAGCAGAAACAGCCGTCCCACTTGACTAGGACCTGCTTGTGGAGTTAGAATATTATCGGAATTCAGAATTCTGACAGGTGTGCCAGGAGACCAACAAATGGCCAGACCGGTATCCCAACTCGTTGTTATCCGCTCTCGCCGGCAGGTGACTCTGCCAGCCGAGGTCTGTGACAGCCTTGGCCTGGCCATCGGTGATCAACTGGATGTCCAGGTGGAAGGCGGGGCGATCATCGCCACACCGCGTAAGAGCGAAGCGAGCAAGGCTCTCGCGGATATTCGGCGGATCTTCGCGGCGCACGGCCCTCCCTTGGACGATCTTCAGGAAGAGGGGCGGCGAGTAAGGAAGGAAATCTATCGAGAGCGCTATGGCAAGAAGCCATAGGGTGTTTTTTGACGCCAACGTGCTCTTCTCTGGTATTTACGGCGGGACCGGTGCTCCAAGTACACTGCTCGATTTGTGCACTGCCGGCAAGATAACGATGATAATCTCAAGGCAGGTGCTTGAGGAAACGGTGAGGACGCTCCGCGAAAAGCGGCCGAATGCCTTGCCATCACTTCAAACGCTTCTTTCCTCGCTACTGCCACCGGTGGTCGATGATCCGACCCCAGAAGAAGTCGCGGCCTATCTTCCTTACGTGAGTCATCAGGAAGATAGCCCAATCCTCGCCGCAGCAATCAAAGGCCGGGCGGATTTCCTCGTGACCGGCAATACGCGGCATTTTCAGTCGCCGCCAGGTGCTTCGGTTGTGATCCTATCTCCAAGGGAACTGCTCGATCACTTGTCGTGCTGATGTTTGGGGGGATGCGTGGCGGGGCGGAGGAGACGCGCCAGCCCCTCTGGCTCTGGGCACGCCGGAGGAGACGAGCGTGGCTTCTGCTTGGGGGAGTGCTTGTGCAGGCGAGGTTCCGACCCTCACCCTAACCCTCTTCCTGGAAGGGCTCAGGGGAGGACTGTCTTAGAAACTGCATCCGGTCAACGCCAGACACACCCGGGGCGGAGGGCAGGGACTATGCTTTCGGGGTTCGTTCTCGGAAAATAAGCTTGTCGGCAAGCGAACAGACACGCGCACCCTGAAGGGTGCGACTACGGGCCCACGGCCAAGGCGCTTACAGAATTGACTTAGATGCGAGGGCAGGATACAATTTGTGTAGGTTAGTTTTCGGTGCAGAATGGCTGTGACGCCCCCCGCCCCACCCCGGGCGGACAGAGACGTCCGCCCCTACGGATCTGCTTTTTGCACCAGAAACTAGCCTAGCCAACGAGGCTTCGGAGTTGGTGGATGTACGATATTATCATACTTGGCGCCGGTCCGGCTGGACTATCGGCAGCCATATATTGCACGCGGGGCAGAGCCAGGACGCTGGTAGTGGGGGACCTGGCAAGCTCAAGGACGAGCAAGGCGCACTTGATCGACAATTACTTTGGCTTTCCGGAGGGCATCTCGGGCCCGCAACTGATGCAACTTGGCATAGACCACGTGACCCGCTTCGGCGGTGAGGTCATTTCGGGTGAGGTGGTGGCAATTCGCACCACGGAGCAGTTCGAGGTGGAGCTCGCCACAGGGGCCGCGCAACAGGCCAAGGCGGTGATCCTGGCCACTGGGGTAAGCTCCAAGCCCAGCGGCATTGCGCGCGAAGAGGAGTTTGTGGGCAAAGGCGTCTCCTATTGTGCCTCCTGTGACGCGTTTTTCTTTCGTAACAGGCCGGTCGCGGTGGTTGGCGAAGGCAACTACGCGGCCAAAGAGGTCTTCGAGCTGCTGCCGCAGACACGCCAGATCACACTTGTGTCCCACAATCATTCGTTCGAGATCGCGCCCAACCTCGTGACCGAGCTGAGCAAGAGGGAGGTGGTGCTTGTCACCGATAGGATCGTGGAGTTCGTCGGCGACGACGTCCTCGAGGGCCTGCGGCTCGGCTCAGGGCAGGTGGTGTCGTGTGATGGGGCATTTCTGGCGCTGGGGACGGCTTCATCCCTCGATTTCGCCCGAACTCTGGGTCTTCAAATGGAGGGCAACTACATCGCGATAGACAAGAGCGGGCGAACTAACCTTCCAGGTATCTTTGCGGCCGGCGACTGCACGGGGCCGCCGCTGCAGATCGCCAAGGCGGTGGGCGAGGGGTGCGCCGCGGCGACGGCGGCCCTGGCGTTCATACGAGGGAAGAGGGCGAGGGTTGGCTCGGCATAGACGGTTGCCTCACCCCTCCCAAGCAGGGGACAAGCCCCCGCACTACAGGGTGCTAGTGCGTTTTGGTGCGAAGAAATGCCCGACTCCATTCAGGGCGGACAGCCGAAATTGTTGCATAATGTGCTCGTTCTCGAACAAAGGGGGCGTTTTCTGCTACCGTTGGCGGTGTGAACGCCAACTTGGCCTATTCTATCGCTACCCCATTCGTCTATTCACGCGGTTTTGACG
>JACQUC010000007.1 GCA_016210495.1 Chloroflexota bacterium | reverse complement strand
CTAGTCAGCTCCTGAACAAGCGAGCCCTGATGTGCACGCGCTGGCATGGAGGCACTCCTTAGCCTGCGATTATTTGATAGTATATCATAGGAGCCCCAGTTTTGGAAACTCTAGTTTCCAAAAACTACCCATTTTGGAAGCCGCAGTATCCAAAATACATCCATTTTGGAAACTTTACTTTCCAAATCCGACCCATTCGCTTTCATTGACATCCCCCCGCCATCGGGTATAATTGCTTTTGCAACCGACGAGGGAGGCTTGGGCGTGGGCTCGACATCACTGTATCGAAAATGGCGCTCGCAGACGTTTGTTGATATCGTGGGCCAGGGCCACGTGTCGCGAACCCTGCAAAACGCCCTGCGCACGGAGCGCGTTTCCCACGCTTACCTCTTTTGCGGGCCCCGTGGCGTGGGCAAAACCTCGGCCGCACGGGTGCTGGCCAAGGCGCTCAACTGCCCCAACGGCACCGGCGGCGAGCCCTGCAACGAGTGCGCTATCTGCAAGTCGATCACCGAGGGCAACTGCCTGGATATCATCGAGATCGACGCCGCCTCCAATCGCGGCATCGACGAGATTCGCGACCTGCGGGACAAGGTCAATTTTGCCCCCAGCGAGGCTCGGTACAAGTTCTACATCCTCGACGAAGTGCACATGCTTACAAACGAGGCCTTCAACGCCTTGCTCAAGACGCTGGAAGAGCCTCCCGCCCACGCTATTTTCGTATTGGTCACCACGGAGTCGCATCGTCTTCCCGCTACCGTGCTCTCGCGCTGCCAGCGCTTCGACTTCCGGCGCATCGGTCTCAAGGACATGACCGACCGGCTCCGCTTCATTTGTGAGGCCGAGGCCATCGAGGCCGAGCCGGCGGCGCTGGAGCTAGTGGCTAAGCTGGCTACGGGGAGCATGCGGGATGCCGTGAGTCTGCTGGACCAGCTCAGGTCCTATTGCGGCCAGCGCATCACCCTGGCGGATGTCCAGAGCGTGGTGGGCCTCTCCGGATCACAGGCGGCGCGAGACCTGGTGGGCTGCATCGCCAGTCAGGACCTGGCGGCAGGCATGCTGCTTATGAGCCAGGTGGCCGGCGACGGGGCAGACCTGCGCCAGTTCTGCCGCGACGTGGTGGAGTGCCTTAGAGGGATAATGATCTTGAGGGTGGGCGGTCACGCCGCAAGCTTGACGGAGTTCCCTGCCGACGCGCTCGAGGAGATGAAGCCTCTAGCCACGAAACTGTCGACCGAGCAGATACTGCACGCCATCAGGAGCTTCAGCGCCGCCGAGGTCGGGCATCGCAACACCGTTCACGTCCAGCTCCCCGTGGAGCTGGCCTTCGTCGAGTCGGTTCTTCACGCCGGGAGGCAGGAGCAGGACGAGCGGCCGCGCGTAGCCGTGCCCAAGACGCCGAGCACAAGCAGCGCTTCGTCTTACGCCAGCGCCGGCTCGGCTCCGGTAGCGCAGCGTCCCTCGGCGCAGCCACCGCGAGCCACCGCGGAGACGCACGTCGAGCGCCAGACCGTGCGCGAGCAAGCTGCCACAGCCAGGCCCGTCGACTCAGTCGGTTCCTCGTCGGGCGTGTCGAAGCAAGAGAATGTAGGGAAGGTCGAAGATCAGGACAAGCCTGGTACGGCTTCTGCTGAAACAGAGGAGTTGAGGCGACGCTGGCCGAGCATTCTCGACGCCTGCGGGGCGACGAACAAGTCGATCCAGGCGCTGCTGCGCGACTGCGAGCCTCTGGAGGTGCAACAGAACGTAGTCGTTCTTGGCTTCTACTACCCGTTCCACAGGGACGCTATTAACGATGCAAAAAACAGGCCTGTGGTGGAGACGGTTATCGGCGAAATGCTCGGCGCACGGCATCAGTTGAAGTGCGTGTTGACGGAGCGTCCGAAGAAGAAGGGCCCCAAGTCGGCGTTGGACGATCCTGTCGTGAAAGCCGCTGTGTCGCTGGGCGGACGGATCAAGCGCATCGAGCAGGGTCCTCAGGGCAACAAATAGAGCTGGTTGAAAGGTGGCACAGACAGATGTTTGGCAACATGAAAATGCTTCAGCAGATGCAGCAGAAGCTTATGAAAGCCCAGGAGGCGCTGGCCAACGAAACCGTGGAGGTATCGGCTGGCGGCGGGGCTGTGAAAATGGTGATGACGGGACAACAGAGGGTCTTGGGCGTGGAGATCGATCCCCAGGTCGTAGACCCTGAGGATGTCGAGATGCTGCAGGATTTGATTATGACGGCGGTAAACGACGCCATCGCCAAGTCTCAGGAGATGGCGGCAAAGCGTCTGAGCGCCGTAACCGGCGGGCTGAAGATACCGGGCTTGATGTAATTACAGGTATTCCTTGATGCGGCGGGCCAACTGCTTTGTCATTCCCGCGACCGCCGCAATGTCCTCGGGAGTGGCCTCGCGAATCCCCCTCAGCGTGCCGAACTGCCTCAACAGCGCCGCTCTGCGGATGGGTCCGATGCCCGGAACGTCGTCGAGGCTCGATCCAAAGGCCGACTTGTGGCGCACCTTCCGGTGGTAAGCGATGGCGAAGCGGTGTGCCTCGTCGCGGACGCGTTGCATCAGGTAGAGGCTCTGGGCCGTGCGCGGCAGAACAATGGGGCTGGGTAAATTGGGCGTGTGGATCTCCTCGTTTTCCTTGGCCAGGGCGACGGTGGGCAAGGCGTTTTCCAGATCGAGCTCTCTCAAAACCTCCATCGCCGCGCTCAACTGACCCTTGCCGCCGTCGATGACGACCAGGTCGGGCATCTTTCTCCACGACGCGTCGTCGGCTCGCCCGACGCCATCGCCCCGTTTGGATTCCTGGGCGAGGCCTCGCTTGAAACGGCGGCGTAGGACTTCCTGGAGCATCGCGTAGTCGTTGGCCTGCGGCACCTCTCTGATCTTGAAGCGGCGATACTCGGCGTTCTTTGGCTGGCCGTTTTCGAACACGACCATCGCCCCCACCGCGGAGGTGCCCTGGATGTTCGATATGTCATAGCATTCGATCCTCTCGGGCGGCTTCGGCAGGTCGAGATGCTCGGCCAGCTCCACTATCGCTGCGCCGGTCTTGGCCTCGTCGGCTAGCCAGCGCACCCTCATCTGCTCCAGGACGTGGATGGCGTTTTCGGCCACCATGTCCACCAGCCGCCTCTTCTCGCCCTTGCGTGGCACCTGGATACTGACCTTGTCGCCACGCTTGCTCCGCAGCCAGGACTGGATGATGGCAGCCTCGTCCACCTCGTTTTGCAGAAGTATGCGCGGTGGGATATAGGCGGCGCCATCGTAAAACTGCGTGACAAACGACGTCATAATGCTCTTGGCATCTTCTCCATGCGTGCCTTCGAGAACGAAATGCTCGCGTCCGATCAACTTGCCGCCACGGATGAAGAAGATCTGCACGCAGGCCTCGCCATTGTTACGCGCGAAGGCGACGACGTCCTCGTCCTTCAAGGCGGTCGAGACGACCTTCTGGCGCTCGGTAACCTTCTCCACCGCGTGGATCTGGTCCCGCAGGAAAGCCGCCCGCTCGAACTCGAGGTTGTCGGATGCCTCCAACATGCGCCGGCGCATCTGCTTGAGGATTTCCTCCTGTTTACCTTCGAGGAAGAGGCATAGCTCGCGGATAACCGCCATATAGTCGTCGCGTGCAACAGCGCCGATGCAAGGGCCCAGGCAACGCTTGATGTGGTAGTTCAGGCAGGGGCGCTTCGCCGTGCCGTCGATAACCAGGTTGCAAGTACGATAGGGGAACAGCTTGTTCAGCAGATCGAGGGTTTTCGCCACCGACCTGGAATCCGTGTAAGGGCCGAAGTAGCGGGCGCCGTCGTTGGCAATGCGTCGGGTGATGTAGACGCGAGGCCATTCTTCGTCAAGGCTTACCTTGATGTACGGGTAGTGCTTGTCATCGCGCAGTCGTACATTGTACCTGGGATGGTGCTTCTTGATGAGGTTGCACTCGAGGACCAGCGCTTCCAGCTCTGAATCGGTGACGATGAACTCGAAATCCTCGATCTGGGCGACCATCTTGCGCACTTTGATGGTCTGGCCATTGCCGCGGAAATAGGAGCGGACGCGATTGCGCAGACTGATGGCCTTGCCGACGTAGATTATCTCCCCGGCGTTGTTCCTGAAGAGGTAAACGCCGGGACGTAGAGGCAACGCGGCCAAAAGCTTGTCGATCTTCGTCTGCTCCACGAGTCTCCTTCCAACGGCAACGGGCGGTTCGCGCCAACCAAAAAGGGGCGGTTCGCGAACCGCCCCTACCCGCGACCGACCCGCCACCCCGCACATCCCACAGTATTCACATGGCAGTTTTCCATGTCCTTGGTCCGCCTAAGCCGGGCGCTACCAAGGATGAAAACGCCGGGATATCCACCGCAAAGGGCGCAAAGGACGCAAAGATTACGCACAGTTCCCTTTGCGCTCTTCGCGGTCTTTGCGGTTCACCTATTTTCGCGTTGGGCGTGCCGTGTCAGACCGTCGTCGTCGCGACCGGTGGCTCGGCAGCCCGCCACAGTTGCCCGTACAGGTGGGCATTGACCAGAGCGGCCCAGAACCACGTTAGTATTATACCTATACAAAGCAGGACAATGCCAAACCCGGCGACTATCTGGGTTACGAATGTCAACACGACTACCACGACGTAGTCGCCGAATCTGGCGCTAATGAACCTGAAGAGATCACTGAAGCGGAAAAGGGAGCCAAAAGCCGGCTGTCGAGCGTAGCTGATCATCAGTGAAGGAATCATGAAGGCGACGAACAGGTTGTATATGAATGCCAGACAGCCAAATATCAGGCCCAGCACTGCAAGCGCGCCGACCGTCCGCTGGTCACCGATGGCGGGAAGAACCGAGCCGAACAGTTGCAGGACGTATCCTGGAATAAACCAGATGAAAATGGCAACCGCCAGCACAAGCCCCTTCACGAACTTGTCGCCTAGATTCGTCCACTCGGGAAGCGGACGAGCCCGGCCGGCAGCGACATTCTGTACGACCTCCACCACGTAGCCAACCACGAAGGGTATGCCTATGAGCGCAATAGAAACAAGAACGAAGAAGCCGCCGACGAGGATCTTGGTGAACCAGTTCTCGTCCTCGAACATGTAGGTGAATGCCTTGCCAATGTCCTGCACGATACGCTCCCCCTTTTCGCTTTTTCTTGGATGTCGTGCCCCACTGCCACCTGGCACGTCTGGCTGCCACATACGTACTATACATCAAGAAGGCGAGTTTTTCAATAACTCGGCAATTGACAATGGCGCCTAGCTGGGCTAAGATTGCGACGCTGAGAAAGGAGGTGCGTGTGGCTCCCAGGCGGCGAAGGATGAGAAACATGGTTATCGGCGTGGCCACGCTCATTCTGGTAGGTGGGCTTTCGGCAGTGTACGCCATCGTGGTCGTGCCATTGCAGGACAAGAAGCTACCTGTCAGTACCCCTTCCCCTGTACCCAGCCCCGCGGTGGCAGTTGCGGTTACGCCGACGGCCACGGTGCCGCCGAAGGTATTCACGGACTACGTGGCCGAGGGCGACCAACTCTTCTTGCTGGGAAAAGTGGACGAGGCTATCGCCGCGTACAACGATGCCATTAACGCCAATCCAAATAGCGCCAAGGCCTACGCACACTGGGGTAAGATACTGGTGTTTCGCAATCAGACCGGCGAAGGGCTGGCCAAGATTCAGAGGTCCGTCGAGCTAGACCCAACCAGCGCCGAGTTCTACGCGCTGCTTGGCCTGGCCTACGATTGGAACAACGACTACGGCAAGGCGGTGGAGGCCTGTCAGAAGTCGATCCAACTTAGTCCGACGTACCCTCCAGCGTACGGGTGTCTGGCCGAGGCGCTAGCCGACTCGGGGCAGATAGAGAAGGGAATCGACGCCGGCAAGAAGGCTGTGCAACTGGACGACAAGGATGCCGATCTGCACCGAAGCTACGGCTACGCGCTACAGTCGGCGGGCAACTTCAAGGCGGCGGAAGAAGAGTACCGCAAGGCGATCGAGCGGCAGCCGAAGCTGACCTACTTTCGCCTTACGCTGGCGGCGCTGTATCGACGGATGGGCCGCATCGACGACGCCGTTGTCGAGTTCCAGAAGGTGATCGAGGCGGAGCCGAAAAACCCGCAACCATACGAGGGCATCGGGCGCGCCTACTACGACCAGAAGCGCTTCGACGAGGCCATTACCCATTTCAAAAAGGCGACGGAGGCGGACCCCGAGCGGGCATCTTCTTTTAGCTACATCGGCTGGAGCTTTTATCTCCAGGAGAAGTACGACCTGGCCGCGCCGTTCTTCGAGCAGGCGATTCGAGTGGAGCCCAGGCGGGCCGAGGCGCTGGGGGGACTGGGTTGGAGCCATTTCATGCTTGGCAAGTACAAAGAGGCTCGCGAAGCCTTCACCAAAGCCGCCGAAATCGACCCAAGCAGCGATCTGGCGAAGCGAGGGTTACAGGCGCTGGAGGGGAGGTAGGCCAACAGATTACTCGGTGCTCGAGGATGCTTCTGTATATCAGTCGCAAACATCCCCCGTCGATAGGCGGAATGCAGCGCTTCAGCGGCGAACTCGTCGCTCACCTCGAGCGCCTGGTGGGACTTCGCGTTATCTCGTGGGGACGCTCACAGGCCTTCCTACCCCTGTTCGCGCTCTATGCTCTTATCGTGGCTTCATTTCGATTGGCGACAGGTCGACCGCGGGCACGGGTTGTCCATCTCGGCGACGTCGTTCTCTCGCCCATCGGCCTTCTATTGGGCCTTTTCTTTCGCGTGCCCGTCGCCGCGAACGCCCACGGGCTCGACGTCATTTTCCCCAACTGGGCCTACCAGACTCTAGTTGTCGCGTGCCTGCGCAAGCTGGACCTAATTATCTGCAACAGCGAAGCCACGCGGCGGGAGTGCCTCAAACGTGGTGTTGGCCCCGACCGGTGCACTGTCATACCCATGGGCGTGGGCGCCGTGGACTCAGGAGTGAGCAAAGAGGAGGCCAGGCGGATCATTGCTGACTATGCTGGCATAAGGCTCATCGATCGGAAGGTCGTCGTCAGCGTTGGCCGTCTGGTGAGGCGAAAAGGGATCTCCTATTTTGTGGATCGGGCATTGCCTGAGATCGTGCGCAGGAATCCCGATGTTGTTTACCTCGTGGTCGGACGCGGCCCGGAGCGCGAGGAAACACAAAGGCTCATCGGCGTGCGGTCACTGATGGGGCACGCGGCCTTGCTTGGAGAGGTCAGCGACGAAGTGCTTGCTGCGATCTACGCCGCGGCCGACTTGTTTGTAATGCCCAACGTGCCGGTTCCCGGCGATCTCGAGGGCTTCGGCATCGTGGCGCTGGAGGCGAGCGCGGCAGGGCTCTGCGTGGTTGCCACCAGACTCGACGGTATCGTGGACGCGGTTATCGACGGCAAGAACGGGTTTCTGATCGATCCAGGCGATACCATCGGTTTGATCGACACGGTATCAGCGCTGCTGGCCGACGAGGATCGCCGCGTCCGGCACGGCACTCTGGCCCGCGAGTTCACGCTGGCTCATTTTGCGTGGCCCGACATTGCCGCCAGGTATGTGACGGAACTTCAAAAGCTGTGGACATAGGCACCGAGGAGTTTGTCCTTGAAGATTATGGTCATATCGCCTACAAGCATCTTTCCTCCCGTCCACGGTGGGCAGAGCCGAACCTACTATTTCTGCAAGCACCTGGCTCAGTCGCACGATGTCCTGCTCGTGAGTCCGCCTGCCCGGGTTGGCCGTGCCGAATGTACGCTGCCGGTGGCCTTCTTTGAGATTAACAGGCGTGGGAGGCTGCCCCAGTTTTTCGATCCGGTCTTCGTATCCCGCGCCACACAGCTCATCACACAGGAGCGGCCGGACGTGATCCAGGCCGAGTGTGTTTGGCCGGGTTTTCACGCGCTGCTGTTGAGAGCTTTGACCGGAGTGCCGTTCGTGATAAACGAGTTCAATGCGGAATTTGCCCGGCGACGCCGGATGGGCAGCGCGATCTGGCCGCTACTCTGGCTGTACGAAGCGGCGCTGTGCCGTCGCGCCAACTTCGTCTTCTGCGTTTCCGAGCAGGACCGCCAAACGATCATTGACCTGGGCGCTCGGCCCGACAGGACACAAGTTGTCGCCAACGGTGTCGACACAGACACGTTCTTCCCCTCCACGTCGACGCCCTCCTACGACCGCCTCTCTTTGGATCGTCGCCCGACGGTGCTCTTCTTCGGCGCCCTGGAGTACCTGCCCAACAGGCAGGCCGTGGACATTATTGCAAGGGAGTTGCTGCCGCGGGTGGCGAGTAGTGTGCCGACGGTGAGGTTTGTGATCGCCGGAAGAAATCCGCCGGCAAGCCAGTTGTCTCAAAACATCTTGTTTGTCGGAGCGGTGGACAGAATTCAGGATTTTATCAACGCCGCCGACGTGAGCATTTGTCCACAGCGCATCGGCGGAGGCACGCGCCTGAAGATAATCGAGAGCCTTGCCTGCGGCAAGCCTGTCGTCAGCACGTCGATCGGGGCCGAGGGCCTTCTAAGTGAGGCGGTGGAGCAGGGATTGACCGTCGCCGACGACTGGGGCAGCTTCGCCTCCGCCCTCGTGGGCTTGTTGAAGAACCCCACCCGTGTCGAAGTTACCGACACGTTTCTGGAAACCTACTCGTGGCGAAGAATCGTCGAGAGATGTCCCTACAACTCGGGAATTCTCTGGGACGACGGCATAAGAGGACGGCGGAAACCCGTTGCCTCGACGTATGAGGGCCGAAACTGATGGAGCCGCTGGTGTACGTTGCGCTGCTCAACTGGGAGCGGCCGGACGACACGGCGGAATGCGTCGAGTCAGTGATGCGCTCGCATTACCTTAACCATCGCATAGTCGTCGTCGACAATGGCTCAAGGGATGGCTCGGTCCAGCGATTGAGGCGGCAATTCCCTGAGGTCCGCGTGCTGGAAACGGGGGCGAACCTGGGCTTTGCCGCAGGCATGAATGTGGCAATAACCTTTGCCATGGAGCACGGCGCCGATGATGTGCTGATATTGAACAACGACGCCACCGTCGACCCGCATTTGTTGGGGCAATTGGTGGAAGTAACCAGGGCTCGCCCCAAGCTTGGCATCGTGGGGCCTACCGTGTTATTCTATGATGACCGCGAACGGGTATGGTATGGCGGTGGCAGGCGACACTGGTATTGGCCCGCCATCGTAAGCTTGCCTGCCAAGCCTCCCGAGTGCGGCGTCGACACGGTCATTCCGGTCGACGTGGTATCCGGATGCGGGATGCTCGTCACTCGCGCGGTCTTCGAAGCGGTGGGACTTCTGGACACGAGGTTCTTTATGTACTACGAGGATTCGGATTTCTGCCTGCGCGCAAAGGAAAACGGATACGACATCGGCTACGTGCCCTTGGCTCGTATGTGGCATAAAGTGTCGGCCAGCACGAGTGACGACGTCGCCAGCCGCACCTACCTGCGGGCCAGAAGCAAAGCCATCTTCTACAAGAGATACGCCAGGGGCCTGGCAGCCGTAACGGCGTGGGCTTTCATCATCTCGAGCGCCGTTTGGACGGCATTTCGGTACGTGTGGAGCGGGCAAAGGAGCTTTCTGAAGCCTTATTTGAGCGGCTTCACCGATGGGCTGCTAACAGACCGTCAACGCTGGTATAATGACTGAGCATAGCGAAGGGTCTCGATCTTCGTGTGCCGAGATTCTTCGTCCTTCTTCGAAGGACTCAGAATGACACCCATCGCTCGTCCCGTGAGGAACCGCTAGAGAGCAAGTATGGCAGTGTGGAGCAATAGGTGATAGAGATACGGAAGCCAGGGGTCGGCACGGTCTCTGATAGCCGCCTGCAATATGATGTGTTGTACTCTGACCAGGGCATACGGCTACTCGACTCCTTTTACGTGTGGATACTGGGCCTCTTGCCGATTAAGCCGGGGGCACGCCTGTTGGACATCTCGTGCGGCGAGGGCAGCTTGCTGCACTTCGCCGCGCGTTCGGGGTTTGCCGTCTACGGCCTCGACCTTTCTTTATCGGCGGTAGAGGTTGCGTCGCAAAGGTCAGGGGTAGAGACCCTGGTGGTCGGAGATGGGGAGGTACTACCTTTCCCCGACGAGCACTTTGACTTTGTGACCAACATCGGGAGCCTCGAGCATTATTTGCATCCGGACGCAGGCGTGCGCGAGGTAGCTCGCGTCTTGAAGCCCACCGGCCTGGCCTGTATTCTGCTGCCAAACCTGTTCGGCCTGCTGTGGAACGTCTACTGGGTCTGGAAATCGGGCTCGATGTACGTCGACGACCAGCCCATCCAGCGCTATGCCACCAGAAACCACTGGACGGGCTTGCTCGAGGCCAACGGCCTTAAGGTTGTTAGAGTGCATAGAGACAACCGACCTCTGCCTCGTACGTGGGGTGACCTCTGGTGGTATCTGAAGCGTCCCAGGAAGTTCGTGGCCACGTTGTTCGCCCTCGGCATCCCCACCAATCTGGCCAACTGCCAGGTGTTTATCTGTACTCGCGCGGACGGCATTGGGAACAACCAATGATACCAGGAGTGCGGCGCTGGGCGTCGTCCATAGCGGGGGTATCAGGGGACAAGCGCCCGAACTACAGTCCTGAGACGGTGTCTGAGGGGTGGATGCGGAGTGGATGACAGAGTAATCGACATCACGGCGACTAAGCCGGTTAAAGTTCAGTTCGTTTACGTGCCGAAGTACCGAAAGCCCTGGTACGGAAAGATGATCATCGGCACTAACATTCCCCTTGGCATCCTCTATCTTGGCGCCTACCTGAGGGAGAAGCAGCCGGACCTGACGCTCGACGTCGTCGACGGCACGGTGGCTAGCTATTCCGACACATTGGCGAGGATCGTGGCATTTGCACCGGATGTGCTTTGCCTGTCCTATACGACGATGGAAGCGATGAGCGCCTACCGGTTGGTGCAGGACGTCAGGCGCAGGCTGGGGAAGGTTTGCGTGATCGTCGGCGGACCACACGCCACGGCGCTGCCAAAGGAAGCTTTGGAGCGGGCAGACGTCGACGTGGTTGGGATCGGCGAAGGAGAGGCGACGCTACACGAGCTCGTATCTTTAGTACGCAGCGAAGGCGCACTTAATTACGACTCGCTCCGCCGGGTCAAGGGCATCGCTTTTAGAGATGGGAAGCAGCCGGTGGTCAACCAGCCTCGCCCCTACTTGCCAGAACTGGACTCGCTGCCGTGGCCGGCAAGAGACCTGATCGATCTAAAGAAGTATCAGGGCTGGCCCTTCTTCCGCCAGAAGCCGCAGACCAACGTCTTGTGGTCGCGCGGGTGTCCATTCAACTGCACGTTCTGCGCGAACTCGGTGTGGCGCACCGGTGGGCTGCGCTACAGGATTCGCTCGGCACACAACGTCGCCGATGAGCTGGAATGGTTGGCTCGCCACCAGGGCATACGTGAGGTCTTCGACAATGGCGACGAGTTCAATACGAATATGGAAGCCGCCCTGGCGATCTGCCATGAAATTAAGAGACGTGAACTGGGGGTGACGTGGAAGGCGTCGCTCCGCGCGCGACCGCTGACGGACGAGTTGGCCAGAGCAATGGCCGAATCGGGGTGCTGGTTCGCCTACGTCGGCGTCGAAAGCGGCAATCCGAGTACCCTCGCCGGAATACAAAAGCGTATCACGCCAGATGACGTCGTCGAGGCCTGTCGGATTTTGAAAAGATACGACATCAAGGTCTTCGGCCTGTTTATGCTGAACAACGTCTGGGAGGAGGACGGCAAGCTCAGGTTCGAAGACAACCAATTGAGCGAGAACACCTTGCGTTTTGCCAAGCACCTGATGCACAGCGGTCTCCTGGACTATATGAGCTGGTCCCAGACGACGCCCTATCCGGGAAGCGCGCTCTACGACATAGCGTTAAGGCACAGGTTGATACCCGACGCCCTGATAGGCAATTGGGATGCCTGGTCGCGCGCGATATGGCTGAGCCAGGTGATAAGATTACCCGGCGTTTCGGCGCGAGAACAGATGCGCGTGCGGCTGGAAGGTTCCCGGCTGGTGGCGTGGGCCACGTATCGAGATAGCGGGGACTACCGGCATCTGGTCAGATACTACCTCTCGACAGCGCTCAGGCTACTGATCGCCAACCTCGGACTTGGCGAGAGGCTTGCGCGAAGAAACGCACCGCCCTGCGGGCCCGTCCGCCCGGGCCGTTGAGCCGCGAATCTAACATAGTGCCAGGGGTGCAAAGTCTTATCAATGCGGAAAAACCGATGGGACCTGGCGTTGCTGATTTTGATCGGCTTGGTGTATCTAGCTCTAGCTTTGAAAGTGCTGGGCTACGACATAACAGGTGACGAGCCGCGCTACCTACTGATGACACACAGCCTGGTCAACGACCACGATTTCGACGTGAACAACAACCTCCTCAACCAGGACTACCGGGCGTTCTATCAAGGCAAGCTTGGCTACGACTTGACACGCGTTTTTGGCAATGTTGGTGCTCGATTTACTCTCCACTACGTTGGCCTACCCGCCGTTCTTGCTCCCGGGTACGCGCTGGCAGGCCGGATGGGGGCAACTCTGACCCTCGTGGTGCTGGCTGTTCTCACGGTTGCGGGTATGCTAATCCTGGCACGACGCTGCGCGCCCCAGGGCCCGGGCGCCGCAATCGCAACTATCCTACTGGCGCTTACCTTGCCGATGATGCTATATTCCAGCCAAATCTTTCCGGAGACCGTCGCGGCGACGATAATCACGTGGGCTGTGGTCGTCGTCGGCCAAGCTGCGGCGGAGCCAAACAAGGTCAAAACCGCGGTCGTAAGCAGCCTCGTCATCGGAAGCGCGCTGGCGAGCTTGCCGTGGCTGCACGGCAAGTTCTTCGCACTGATGGGGTTGCTCTACCTGATCGCGATGGCCCACTGGTTCCGAACTCCCACCGGTCGACGACAGATGCTGGCTCTCGCGCTTCCGCTGGTCCTCTCTTCGGTCGCGATGCTGCTGCTGTATCAGGAATGGTACGGCAATCCGTGGCCGAGCGGACCCCGATCCGTACCTCCCATCGTCTCGCCGTACACGATCGATGGTCTGCTGGGGATGCTCATCGACCGCGAGGGCGGCCTGTTGCTCCGGTCGCCCATATATGCTCTGGCGCTGACGGCCTTGGCAGCAGCCCTCGTCCGGCGAACTCGACTCTCCGCCGAGGTGGCAATCCTGTTCATGGCCGCCCTGTGGCTCGGCTCGATGAATGACGTGTGGTGGGCCGGCCTGGCGATCCCTCCACGCTACCTCGTGCCGGTCCTGCCATTGCTGGTGGCTCCACTGGCCTATGGCATCCATCGCGGACGATCAACTCTGCCCCGTGTCGCACTCTTGGTCCTGGCGGTCCTCAGCCTGGGCATTGCGATCTCGGCAGCAAGATTCCCGGGTCTAGATTTCGCCCGCGCTGGTGGCACACGTGAAAGCGCGATGTTCCGCCACTACCAGGAGATGTCGGTGTGGCAGAATCTCCTGGGCAGCTTGGATCTGAATAATGTGACACCATCCTTCGTGACAGCGCCGCTGTTCTTCGTGCTTGCCCACAACACGCCGAGCGAGATCGGCTCTACGGTCGACGATCCATCCGCTCAAGACGGGCAGTCACGTGTTGCCAGGCCGTGGCGAGATCGTTCCGGCTATCTGCTTTGGCGAGACCCGATATGGCTGCTCAAAGGGGAAACATTGCTGACCATACGACTTCGCGCTGAACCGGGAACCGCCGACGGCAAGGTCGCCCGCATCGAGGTGTGGCGGCAGGCGTCGGACGCTACCACCTTGCTGAGCTCGCTGGAGCTTCAAGCCAGCGAAGTTGCGGGGCGCGGCTTCGTCGAGGTCCCTTTTCGATTCGATAGCCCCAATGGGCACGATCTGCAAGAGTTGAGGGTGTACTGGTATGGCCAGCACGAGGTGGCGCTGGACTACGTGGCTGGGATGCCGAAATGATGCCTAATCCACGACCTTGAACACCCACACACCACCCTTCGCGTACACCGTCTCGTAGCCGGGTTTGCCGGTGAACTTGTCCGGCAGGAGCGAGCCACCACGATATCCGAGGTAGATGTAGCCGATGCCGTGGTCTTTCAGGAATCTCTTCATTTCCGCTTCGATCAAGGCCCCATTGGCGGCCTGTTCTGCCTCCAGGCTTATCGCCTGGGTGCCCTCGGAACCGCCCAAGGTGTACACCAGCGACGGCAAGGATGCCTTCCTCCCCGTCAGCGCCGGAATCCAGTAGCCACCGTCTGACCCCACATACATACCGAACTGCCAGTGGTAGGTGTTGATCAAGAACTTGGCGTCGCGCGGCGTATTTCCCGCTATCCACTCCATCGCCGCCCTGTCCTGCCGGAGGAAGATAGAGGTTATGGGATTGACTACGCCCAGCAAGCCCTGCGCACCGTAGAGGCCGATGGCGATCAAGCCGACTGCCGCCGTTAGCTTCGCCGCGAATGGCCAGCTCAAGAGCTTAAGCTCCTTTGCCAGGGCCGACACAAGATAGCCATCGAGCAGAGCAAGAGGCAAGAACAGCGCGATGGCCAGCGCCCCGTTGCCGATCATCGTCGCACCCGGCAGCCCGAAGCGATCGATATTCGCGCTGAGTATCATCAAGCATGCCCATGCCCCAACCAGCCAGGCAGAGACGTGCTTCGAGTCCGCCGACCTCCACCTTCGCAAGGCCAACAGCAGCCCGCCAGCCGCAATGGCGATCAGCCACTTATCGTGCAAGGACGTGACATACCCAAATGGAAACGGATTGTAGGACGCGGTCCCCATCGACGCCCCTCGCCACGTTCTGGCGACAATCGAGCCCAGGATGGTCCAGACCCAGGGCGAGACGAGGACGAAACCGGAGCCAAGGACTATTATCATTCGGAGCAGCCGTGACGCAGAGTCGCGCCAATCCCTCCGCGACGAAACTAGATCGAGGCCGAGATATGCCACGAGGAAACATAAATAGAAGACCGTCACGCGAGGATGGGCGATTACCAGTCCGCCGGTAGTGATAGCCGCGAGGGCCAGCAAGCGAAGTGACGGCATTCCTCGGCTCGCGCCGAGCAGGTCCAGCATCAAAACTATGGCAATAGGCAGCATGACCATTCCCGCGAGTTGGGTGTATCTGCCCCAGGTCACGTAGTAGGCAGGCATCACCGAGATCAAGCCCACGACCGCTGCGCTCACCAGCCCTGCGATACGACTTCTCATCAGCCTGTTGGCCAGCGCATATGTCGACAGGACCATCAGCACGTTGAGCGCCTGGCCGACCACTAGCATGGAACCTGGCATGTCGATTCCTGCTAGCCAGTGGAACAGGGCAACTGACGCGTGAAAGCCAAAATGGTATGAGAAAGGCTCCAGATCCACAAACGGCCTGTACGAATCGGGCAGGCCGCCGTTGGCAACGATTAGCTCGACTATCTCCGCGTGCTGCACGGAGTCTACCCAAAGAGGCACGATCGCGTCACGGATGTGCAGATAGCGGATAGCGGCCGTGACCAGCACGACCAGGGCCAGGCAGGCAGAGAACAGGGCCTTGTCTCGGGACGGCCACGGATGGCTACCTGGGGCTTGTGGAAGAGGTGGGAACGGCACGTATCCTGAGCGGGCGGGAGACGCCCTCACCCTGACCCTCTCCCAGTCCTTCCCTCGATCTTCTTCCAAACGAGGGAAGGACCAGAGGGAGAGGGGACAGGCCCTCCCCACGACCGTAGTGCGTCCTTCTGCGGAAGGATGCTGTGGTGGGGTGGGGACGGCACCTCGCCCTAAATAAGCCATACAGGTGCGCGCCAAGCGGCCTCTCAGGAAGACGACGAAAGAGAGGATGGCCAGCAAGCCTGCGCCTAGCCTGACGGACGAATCATCGATTCTTAGGCCTGATAGCTTTGCAAACAGGAATCCAACACCTATGGCGGCAATGCTCAGGCCGGTAGATAGGGCGATGACCTCTGCCGCATCGTAATCAGCTCTTTTGGGATGGAGCGTTAGCAGCACGTAACCCGGCAGCAGAAAGATGGCTATGAGGGGCACGAGCGCCCAGAAGTGCTCTCCAATCCCCCTTGCCAGGTCAGCTAGCATCGCCCAGATGCTGTACTGGTAATAGGTGCGAAAAGTGAGGTCGCCAGCAGCCTCCTTGCCGTCGACGTATAGCGAGCCCTGTGGGTATCTGTCCTGTTTCGTGCTCCATAGCGAGACCCTGCTCTCCCCCGCCGTTCCACCTACTTCGACGGAAAAATAGAATGGCCTGTCCTTCGAATCGGCTACGGGCGAGAACTCAAGACGACGCGGGACGTTGTGCGCGAGGTCGGCGATCTTGACCTGGCTATTCGCCAGCTCGATGTTACTGCCCTTGTCGCTCGCGAGTAAGCGAAATGTCAGGATACCCGGCGGCGCAGTGTCTCCCTGATAGACGACGGGTAAGACCTCGATGGCCTGCAAGCCCGCGTAATGGGATACGAACGACTGGCCGACAGTCAGGTTGCCGTCTGTTCTAGGAGCGGGCTCGGTAGCCCTGTCCTGGATGTTCTCGACGTCGGCGAGCGTGGTACAGCCGCTCGCGAGGACAGTCAAAATCGAGATAAGAACGAAACGCAACATTGCACCACCATCTTAGCAAACGTGCAAGCCGGTTGAATACGTTGGCGATAAATAGTATTATACAACCAAATTCGCGACGGCCTTGGAAGCGTGAAACTGATCATCCAGATCCCTTGCTTCAACGAAGAGAATACGCTGCCGCTCGTCCTCGCCGGCGTGCCCAGGAGCATACCAGGCATCGACGAAATCGAGACGCTGGTGGTCGACGACGGCTCGACCGATCGCACCGTGCAGGTGGCGCAAGACCTCGGGGTGGACCATATCGTCCGCCACGTGGGCAACAAGGGCCTTGCCGCTGCCTTCAAAACCGGCCTCGACGCCGCTCTGCACCGGGGCGCGGACATTATAGTCAATACCGATGGTGACAACCAGTATCCCCAGGAGGAAATACCCCGTCTGATCCAGCCGATCCTCGACGGCCGGGCCGAAGTCGTGGTCGGGGATCGCCAGCCGGGTAAGCTTTCTCATTTCTCGCGCCGAAAGAAGCTGCTCCTTTCGGTGGGTAGCTGGATCGTGCGCGTGCTCTCGGGCACCGGCGTGCCCGACGCCCCAAGCGGTTTCAGAGCCTACTCGCGCGACGCGGCACTAAGACTTAAGGTGCATGGCCACTACACTTACACCCTTGAAACCCTGATCCAGGCCGGCATGCAGCAGACCGCCATCGCCTATGTCCCCATTTCCGTCAACGAAAACATTCGTGAATCACGTCTTATGTCCGGTTTGTGGGATTATGTGAAGCAGTCGGCGGCAACCATCGTCAGGACTTACGCCATGTACCGGCCGCTGAAGGTCTTCGCGTACATCGGCCTCGTGGTCTCTTTGATCGGCGTTGCCGGCGTGGGCAGGTTTCTCTACTACGTCGCCACGGGCGACGGCAGTGGCCACATCCAGTCGCTCGTCATGTCTGCCGCATTTCTCATCGTCGGCTTCCAGATAGTGCTGATTGGCCTTCTTGCCGACCTGATCGCCGCGAACCGCCGCCTCCTCGAAGACGTACTTTTCAGAGTCAAGAGCATAGAGATTCAGATGGCAAAGGAGTTGCAGGATCACAATGCCAGAGGCAAGAACGCTCGGAGTTAGGGAAATCCGGGAAGCTATCCCCCACCGATACCCCTTTCTGCTGGTAGACAAGATCGTGGAGCTGTCCGAGGATGGGACACACGCCGTGGGGATCAAGAACTTAACCATTAACGAGCCGTTTTTCCAGGGGCACTTTCCCGATTACGCGATCATGCCCGGCGTGCTGATCGTGGAGGCGCTGGCACAGACGGCGGCCGCGGCGATGTTTAGCGTGCAAGAGAATAAGGGTAAGCTGGGCGTGCTGGCCGGCATCGACAACTTCCGTTTTCGGAAGCCGGTCCTGCCTGGTGACACGCTGCGCCTCGAAGTGACCCTGGCGAAGATGCGCGGACCAGTAGGTAAGATCGCCGGTCGAGCCACCGTGGACGGGCAGCTAGTAGCCGAAGGCGAGATAATGTTCGCCGTGGCCTCGTGGCCTGAAAAACAAGCTGATAAGTGAAGGGTTACGTAACCACGGAAGACACGGAAGGCACGGAATGGGGAAGTGGAGGCGACGTCAAGAGAACATGGCGCGGAAGTGATAGAGAGCCTGGATGAGCTGACCGTCCTGTCCCCTCTCCCTCTGGTCCTTCCCTCGTTTGGAAGAAGATCGAGGGAAGGACTGGGAGAGGGTTAGGGTGAGGGTCGATCTCTAGGCAGCAACAGTTGCTATCTTTGCAGATTGCCTAGTACGGAGTCGATTCCGTTGCGTGCTTTATCCACAAAAATGAAAGATCGCCTTGTCGAGGGCATTTGTCGCATCCTGGCCGCACCTTACCCGAAGGCAAACCCCGCGAGATTGCGCGACCCGAAGGCGATTGCCATTCTGAAACCTTGCTGTCTGGGCGACGTGCTCATGGCCACGCCCACGCTGGCTTCATTGCGGTCCGCGTTTCCGGATGCCAGGATCGCCTTCGTGGTCGGGTCGTGGTCGAGGGCCGTGATCTCGGGCAATCCCAAAGTCGACGAGGTGATCGATTGCGGCCGGGTTGGCGCCGGTCGAGGCTACAGTCTCGCCGAATACCTTTCGCTGGTGAGGTGCCTTCGCCAAGGCAAGTTCGACGCCTGCTTTGTCCTGGAGCGATCGCTCTGGCTAACGCTGGTTCCGTACCTGGCCGGCATCCCGGCACGCATCGGGCTGGACAGCGAGGGCCGCGGCTTTTCGCTCAACGTGCGGGTGCCGTGCAAAGAGATCAAGCACGAGGCGGAGTTGTATCTGGACACTGTGCGTGCCATCGGCGTCGTCCCCGGCGAGCCGAGACTCGAGTACTTCGTCGACGAGGAAGATCGCGCGTCGACGGCGGCGCTGTTGGGCGAGAAAAACGCCGCAGGTCCACTGGTGGTGATTCATCCCGGCGGGGGAGCCAATCCCGGGATGCTGCTGACGGCAAAACGGTGGCCTGCCCGGCGCTTCGCCGCGGTCGCGGACCGCCTGGCCGAGGAGTTCGGCGCCCGGATCGTCCTGGCCGGCTCTAACGAGGATGCAGAAGTGGTGGCGAACGTGAAAAGCGGGATGCGCAGCGCCTACCTGGATCTGCACGGCCGGCTGACGCTGGGACAACTGGCGGCCATCGTCGAAAAAGCCGACCTTTTCATCGGCAACGACACCGGCCCGATGCACCTGGCTGTCGCAGTCAGCGCACCGGTAGTGGCCATCTTCGGACCGTCGGACGCACGGATGTATGGCCCCTATTCCAACACTGCCGCAGTCGTCTTCAGCGACGTGCCTTGCCGTCCGTGCTTCACCCGCGGAGCGTATCCGGAGTGTTCAGAGCACGTTTGCACGGAACGCATCGAGGTGGATCAGGTATGGCGTGCCGCTCGCGATTTGCTGTCGCGATCAAGGCGGACGGACGACTCAGCATCGGTGGCTAGGAATGTGGCAACGTATGCGAGCTAAATCCAGGTGCGAAGCCGTGCCCCGCCCCACCCCGGGCGGACAGGGCCGTCTCCCGATGGAATCGGGATCCCGTCTCGGGACGCCTCTACAGGTTGCATTATGCAGTCGAAACTAGCTAGACAGGTGTTTGGTCATCTTCTCTGCGGTTTCGCGCCGATACTGGTACCCCGCCCCGGTCGGCGCGAGGCGGTGAGCGGGGGACAAGCCCCCGCACTACAGGCTCGCCCCGGTCGGCGCGAGGCGGTGAGCGGGGGACAAGCCCCCGCACTACAGGCTCACCCCGGCCGGCGCGAGAGGGCGGGACGGCCCCGCATTCTGCTGATCCGGCCCGATCACATTGGGGACGTGCTGTTCACCACGCCGGCGTTGCGTCTCCTGCGCGCGCATATGGCCGAGGCGCACATCGTCTTTCTAGTAGGGCCGTGGTCGCGTCGGGTTATCGAGCGGAACCCGCACGTAGACGAGATCGTGACGTTCGGCTTTCCGTGGTACGATCGGAGGCCGCTGCCCGCGTTCTGGCGGCGGTACGCCGCTCTCATCGGACTTGCCAGGATGCTTTCCAGATATGAATTCGATGCCGCTTTGAACCTGCGCTCCGATTTTTGGTGGGGTGCGCTCTTGACATGCCTGCTCCGCGTTGGCCAACGCGTTGGTTACGATCAGCAGGACTGCTCGCCGTTCTTGACCCAGATCGTCCCGCTCCAGGGCCGTAGCCATAGCGTCGAGCGGAATCTCAGGCTTGTCGAAGCTTCCCTCGGCCTGGACGGCGCCGCCAGCACTGTCGTTGAGCAGTGTGAGCTGGATTTCGTCGTCACGCCGCAGGAACAGCAGTTCGCGGCCGAGTACTTGCAGGCTCGTGGCGTCGACCCCGGCGATCCGCTGGTCGCCATTCATCCGGGCGTCGGAGGCGATATGAAACTCTGGACGACGTCGGGCTTCGCGGCCGTGGCGCAAGGCATTCAAAGGAAGCACGGGGTGAAACTGCTGCTGACGGGCTCCAGCTCCGAACGAGGCATGGTCGATGAAATAGCTGGGAAAGCCGGCGGGAACTGCCTGGTAGCGGCAGGAGACACCACGCTCGGGCAGCTCGCGGCCATCTTTCAACAGTGTCAACTGGTCATCGGGGTGGACAGCGGCCCACTGCACCTGGCGACGGCCTGCGGCGTGCCCACGGTCCACCTCTTCGGTCCCAGCGACCACCTTATCTATGGGCCGTGCGGTGATGCGCGCCTGCACCGGATCGTCAGAGCCGGGCTGGCGTGCAGTCCATGCAACAATCTGTCCGCACCAGTTGATCGGGTTTTCGGTGGCGACTGTATGCTCGCCATTAGGGCGGAAGACGTACTGGTAGCTGTGGAGCAATTGCTAGACGAAGGACAGGGTGTCGGCTTGGGGCTGCCCAGCCGGAGTACGTTCCAGCGAGGGGGACGCCAATGGACAAAATGCGGTTGATGCGCCACATAGACGCGTTTGCCGGCAAGAAAGTGCTGGTCGTCGGCGATCTTGTCCTGGATCAGTATGTCGTGGGCCGGGCTAGCCGTCTTTCTCGCGAGGCACCCATCCCCATAATCGAGTTCGATCGTCAGTTCAGCGTGCCGGGGGCCGCGGCCAACCCGGCCAACAATATCCAAAGTCTGGGGGCACAGGCTTACGCGGTCGGCGTGGTCGGGCGCGACGACGCCGGCGAGGAGCTGAGACGCCATCTGCAGGGGACGGGCATCGACGTCGGCGGTATGGTGATAGATCCGTCTCGTCCGACTACGACCAAGACGCGCGTCGTCGCCGAAGATGGCACCCGCATCCGCCAGCAGGTGGCCAGAATTGACAGGTTAGACCGCCGGAGGCTGGATCGGACCGTGGCTCGCAAGGTCTTGAGCTATCTGGAATCCACTATTCCAGAAGTTGACGCTTGCTTGATCAGCGACTACCGCAGTGGCCTGGTGGATGGCGATCTCGTGAAAGCCGTGCTGCGGATGGCGACGCGACATGGCAAGCTCACCACGGCCGATTCACAGGGGGACCTGTTCAAGTTCAAGCGCTTTAGCCTTGTGAAATGCAATCAGCAGGAAGCAGAATTCCGGCTCGGCTGTTCGCTTGGCGAGGAGGCAAGCTTCGAGCCAGCGGCCCGCGATCTGCTGAGAAAACTGCGGGTAGAATCGGTGGTGATCACCAGAGGTGGCAATGGTATGTCCGTCGCGCGCGGCGATGTTTACGCCCACATACCGGTTGCTAACAAGAGCGAGGTGTTCGACGTCACGGGAGCGGGAGACACGGTGATAGCCGTTCTCACCCTGGCGCTCGTGGCGGGTGCCACCCTTCTCGAAGCCGCTCACCTGTCCAATTTCGCCGCGGGCATGGTCGTTCGCAAGCTAGGCAACGCCGTCAGCACCGCCAGCGAGCTGCGCGAGGCTATCCGTGGTCTCAGGCCCGCTCCATTATCTTATGATGAAGAACAGGATTAGCAAGATGACCAACATGCTGCCGGCCACCACCGCGATCCTCCTAAGATCGCTCAGGACGTAGCCATAATCGGTGGCTAGGCCGGATGCGATGCGGGAGGGTTTTGCCGCTACGCTGGCCAGCACAGACCGTGGCACAAACCCCGACGACGTGGTCGTCGGCGCCTCGAATCGCCGGGAGACGGGCTGATCGACAGTCGAGGGTACAATCGGCCTCGGCCCCTTCTTCTTTGTTTTCTTTTGTTTGCCTGCCGCAAAGCGTGCAGACATGCTTTTTTTGGTCAAGGTGCACTCTCCGCAAACGCATCTGTCACGTGGTAGCGATGGTGCGGCCGTGTACTTGTAGCCGCAGGCTTCAGCCTACGCGGGCCCTTGCTGTACCAGGTCGGCGCGAGGACGTCCTCGCCACAGTCCGCCTCAGGCGGACCCGACGTTGCTTTCGGGCACCTCGGCACACGAACAGGCACGCGCACCCTGAAGGGTGCGGCTACAAGTGGATGCGACAACCCTTCACCGCCCGCGACGCTGCGATTATACAGCATCTGTGCGCGCGGTGCCAATTTCCTCTTCCCGTGCGTCGGACTTGCCCGGGGTTGGCGAGGGCTCAACGTGGATGGTGATGTCCGAGTTGGGGAATTGCTGCTCGATGTCCTTCTCAAGGTGATCGCAGAACTCGTGTGCCGCGGCCACGCTGATCGAGCCCTCGACCACCAGGTGCATATCGACGTGACGCTTGGACCCCGATTTTCGCGTGCGGAATCCGTGATACTCGACGAACTGCTCCTCGTGGCCCGCCAGAATGGCCACGATCTCCTGCTCTTCTTGCCTGGGCAGCTTTTCGTCCAGGAGGTCTGACGACGACTTCTTCGTGATGTCGTAGGCCACTTTGCAGATGACAAGGGCTACCCCAATCGCCACCAGAGGGTCCAGGATCTTGAGGCCTGTTATCTGCACGAGAATCAGGCCGCCGAACACCCCTAGCGAGGTCAGAACGTCGGTGTGAAGGTGCCAGGCATCGGCTCCCAGGGCGATCGAATCGGTCTTGTCCGCAACGTGCAGGAGGTACCGGGAGACCAGCGTGTTGACCAGAGCGGACACGCCCATCACGGCGACGCCCAGACCCACGAATTCCAGGTCGAAGCCGTGAAGCATTCTCTGGATGGCTTCGTAGATTATGAAGGCGGCCGCCCCAAAGATCAAGAGAGCTTCGATCGTGCCGCTGAGGTTCTCGATCTTCCCGTGTCCATAGGGATGCTCGTCATCGGGGGGCAGGTCGCTGACTCTCACGGAGAAGTAGGCCATAAGAGCAGCCAGCAGATCGACGGACGAATGAACTGCTTCGGAGATCACGCTCACGGAGCCAGTTAGCACGCCCACCGCAAGTTTCAGAAGTATCAGGAAGCTGTTCGAAGCGATTGATATTCCAGCCGCTCCCGTCTTCTTGGCAAGGAATTCCTGCATCTCTACCGACCTCTGTACGGCCAATAAACTAAGCCCGGAGACTCGAACCTGCGCCACGGCGATCCGCTCGGTGGCTGCAAGAGCCACGTGCCCAAAACCTACTTAGCGTTCGCCGATCTACAGATATGAAGTCCCACGGGCATCACAACCCGCTGCCTATTCTAGGCCCGGCCCCACTGCTGCACGCAGGTCCTTTTCCCAGGCCACGTGCAACAATCGCCTGCTCACTGATGCATTGCTGTCGAAGATAATTATAAGTCGCCGGAGGGCGTCAGTCAAATGGGATCACGGCCTGAGCAAGTGGAACAGCTTGACGATGCCCGGCTTGGCCCTGGGCTGCCCCACGAGGTTGCGCCTCCGCTGGAGCAGGTCCACAAAGGCTTCCAACCTGGTCTTGAGCCCGGTGCGTGCCGTCTGCTCGTCCAGTATTATGGTCAGGACTGGAATGTCCACGTCTCTTCGGAGCTTCGGCAGGACGTTCTGGGCAACCACTTCAGGGGTGCAGGTGAAGGGCGCCAACTGTATCACTCCGTCATAGCCGTCCTCGGCCGCCATAACAGTCTGGCCCACCGTCTCGCCCGACCAGAACCTCAAATAGGGCATCTCCGCCTTCTTGATACGGGCGTTGTGGCCCAGACCCAGCCGGTCCAGGATGATGCCAGGAAAGACCGATAGCCACTGGCTGATCTGCTCCGACCTGTTGGCCTCGACGCCAAGCCTGCCAAGCTCTACCTCGAGGTCGTGGTTGATGTATGGCTCCTGCACCACGTAGATCTCGCCCACGATACATATCCTCACCGGGTCGCGCGTTTTGTCGATAGGTACGGCCTCCAGCCTTTCGTCCAGCATCTTCCTGGTCGCCCGCAAGGAGTCCTTACTGGTTACCCTGGCCATCGCCTCGATAGCCTCGTCCCAGATTTTGTTGACGCCGCCAACCCGCAGCTCCCTGGGTCTGATGTATTGCACCTTGCGCTCGATGGCGTCTAGCTCCTGCTGCACATTCAACGCCAGCATCGCCGCGGACATGCATTCGCGCGCCGATTTCCCCGACGCCTCGTGCAGCACCTCGCCAACCCGTCCCAGCGTGCGGCCGCTGATCTCTGGCAGCACCATCTGAAATTCATAGCCCAGGTCCCTCAGCACCTGCTCTTGCAGCTTGTGGTAATAGCCAAAGCGGCAGTTGTTCGGGCCCGTGAGCAAGGTCAGCGCGTTGGCCCCACTTTCCAGAGCGTCCAGAAAATTGCCCAGTGTCAGCTTGTACGGCACGCACGCGTACTCCGGCGAGTACTTGGCGGCCAGGTCTAGGGAGCGCTGGTTGCACGGCGGGGGCACCACGCAGTCGACCTCGAGCTTGTTGAAGAGAACGCGAATGGCCACGTGCGCCGTCCCCATGTGCGGAAACGCGAGCTTCAGGTCTTTGCCAAAGCTGGGCTTTATCGGCGCAATGACCTGAGGCGTGCTGATGACGAACGAGGCCGATTTCTTCCGGCGCATGGTGTCGACGAAAGCCTCCAGTCTGGTCACGAGGCCCGCTTCGGCCGTGTGCTCGTCAAGGGTCAGGCAAAGCAAGGGATTGCAGTTGCCCTTCTTTGCGGTGCGCTGTACCGCGTCGATCATCATCGAGTCCGGGCCACAACCGAACACAGTCACGACGATCACGCCGTCCACACCGTTGCAATACAGATAATGGCCGGCTGCGCCCGTGATCTCCCTTTCGTTCATCCAGTAAGCCGAGCCGATAACGCGCCCCACACCTGTGTTCAATTGCTCCAGCGTCGCACAATCGCCGGTGACGATACGCAGGCCCATGTTGCCGAGCTTCTTGACGACATCGTGGTTAAGATAATCATCGTACAGGTTATAGTGATGGCCGACAAGAGCGACCTTGGGAGCATCAGGGGGAAGCTGCTGCCCCAGGAAGTCGCTCTCGGGGCCTCCGTCGATTACCTCCAGGGCTTCGAGTGGCGAGAAGCCACGGTGGAGGAGTTGGCTGTACCGTACGTGAGCTTTGTGCGCGACCTCGCAGGCTCGATCCACCCTGCCTCGGTTGGAACCGAGATATCGGCCCACCCTGTAAAGCTCGTTGTAGACGGCCTTTCGACCGAGATTCACGTCAAAGAGCATATCCAGCACGGGCGGAGCACCGGCGACAGCGCCGCGCACCTGATCCGGCAGCGCAAACAGCTTTATGCAGTTGTAGAGGTCGGTCTCGACGCTACGGATGCTGGGGACAAATACGAAGTCGGCCTTGTCGGCCAAGTTCATCACGTGGCCGCAGAAGACCTTAAGCGGCAGGCAGGACTCCGCGACGACGCACTTGAGACCATTGGTCACTGTAGCCTTGGTCGTGGGCTCCGATACGACGGGCTCCACGCCCAAGGCTTCGAAGAAGGCCCGCATCGCCGGGTAGTATCTGTAGAAGTGAAAGGCTCTAGGGATACCGATCTTGGGCACAGGGTTTAGACCTCAATAAGATTCAGAAGGAACCTGCTGGTGCGCTCGCGGAAAGCACCGTCGGGAAGGACGTCGTCGGCCGGGCAGCGACAGGGCAACCACGTCCTTCTGCGGAAGGACCCCTACAATGCATCGCCGAACACGCTGCCTGAGCCCACCCCAGGCCCGAGGCACGTGCGAGAATCCCACATAGGCATCCATGCCCCTTGCAGTCACATTGTAACACGAGGGGCACTCCCACACAAGTTTTGGCGCGGCGCGTAGAATGCTATAATAGGGGGTTGATGCCATCCGAGGAGAGAAGATTGCCGTGGTTACACCTATTGCGGAAACGGTTGCCAAAGAGCTGACGCTGCAACTGACGCAGGTTCAGCGAGCGGTCGAGCTACTGGACGACGCGAATACGATCCCATTCATCGCTCGTTATCGCAAGGAGGTTACGGGAGGCCTGGACGAGGTCCAACTAGGAGCCATCCAGGAGCGCACGACCTATCTTCGGAATCTGTTCCAGCGCAAGGACGACGTCACTCGTACAATCCAGGAGCAGGGGAAACTCACTCCCGAGATACAGGAGAAGATAACTGGCGCCAGGACGCTTCAAGAGGTAGAAGACATCTATCTGCCTTTTCGACCAAAACGGCGCACCCGCGCCAGTGTGGCGCGGGAAAAGGGGTTGGAGCCACTGTCCAAACTGATCCTGGCACAGCAGAGACTGCCGGGAACACGCGAAGATGCCGGCAAGCCGTTCTTGAACGCGGAGCTGAAACTCGACTCCGTCGAGGACGTGTTCGCCGGCGCCCGAGACATCGTGAGCGAAGTGATCTCCGAGGACGCCGAGATTCGCAAGGGCGTTCGCCACCTCTTCTCGCGAGAAGCTATCCTGCGCGCCGCGGTCGACGACCCCGCAAAGGATAAGGACAAGAAGTACGAGATGTACTACGATTTCGACGAGCCCATTGCCAAGATACCGCCGCATCGCATTCTCGCGATCGATCGAGGCGAAAAGGACGAAGCCGTCAAGGTCCGCGTCGAGCTGCAGTTCGAGCAAGCCCAGCCGGTGCTCCAGCAGTGTCGGCCTGTGCGCCCGCGTGCGACGCTGGCCGAAGATATGGTCCACTGCCACGAGGACAGCTACAAGCGGTTGATCGCACCGTCATTGGAGCGGGAGATGCGCAACACGTTGACGGAGAAAGCTCAGAAACACGCTATCTCCGTGTTCTCGGTAAACCTGAAGAACCTGCTGCTGCAGCCGCCCGTTCGCGGCAAGACTGTGGTGGGCATCGACCCCGGCTACGTGACTGGATGTAAGGTGGCGGTGGTGGACGAGACTGGCCGCTACGTCGAAGGCACGACCATCTATCCGCACAGACCGCAGGGTCGCTGGGAAGAGGCCAAACAGAAGATCAAGAACCTTGCGGCGCGAAACAGCGTGGACATCATCGCCATCGGCAACGGCACGGCCTCGCGTGAAACCGAATCGCTGGCGGCTGAGGTAATAGCCGAGGTCGGTGGGAAGCTTGCCTACGTCATCGTGAGCGAAGCCGGCGCGTCCGTCTACTCGGCCTCAGAGGTGGCGCGGAAGGAGTTCCCCGACCTGGAGGCCTCGCAGCGTGGGAACATCTCCATTGCCAGGCGACTACAGGACCCGCTGGCGGAGCTCGTGAAGATCGACGCGAAGTCGATCGGCGTTGGGCTTTACCAGCACGACGTAGACCAGAAAGAGCTGGGCAAGGCGCTGGACGCCGTGGTCGTCTCAAGCGTGAACCACGTGGGTGTGGACCTCAACACTGCTTCGGCATCGCTGTTGCAGTACGTGTCCGGCATCAACAAGAAGGTGGCGGAGAATATCGTCAAGTTCCGTGACGGGCGGGGCAAGTTCGCAAAGCGCGCTCAACTGAAGGAAGTGCCGGCGCTTGGCGAGAAGGCATTCGAGCAGTGCGCGGGGTTCCTGAAGATCCCTGATGGAGAGAATCCCCTGGACAATACGTTTATCCATCCCGAGAGCTACGACGCCTGCGAGAGACTTATCACCAGCATACGGCAAACGTCCGCGGAGCCGGAGCTGTCGCGATCGGTGTCCAGGTTTCGGGCAAGGATTGCATCGGGCGAAGTAAGTCTGGAAGCTATCGCCGGGGAGCTGGGGATCGGCGTGCCGACTCTCCGGGACATTATGGACAATCTGGAGAAGCCGGGTCGCGACCCCCGTGATGAGCTGCCGCCGCCGATTTTGCGACAGGACGTCCTCAAGATGGAGGACCTGCGAGAGGGCATGATTCTCAAGGGCACCGTGCGCAACGTGGTCGATTTTGGTGCGTTTGTGGATATCGGGGTAAAGCACGACGGGCTCGTTCACAAGTCGCAATTGAAAGACGGCTACGTGGCCAGCCCGTTGGACGTCGTGGCCGTCGGCGACGTGGTCAAGGTGCGCATTCTGAGCGTGGACGCTGAGCGGGGGCGAATTGGTTTGAGCATGAAGGGTCTGAAGCCTGCCTAAGAGGGCGCGGAGACCGTGGCCTATGCGCATCGAGCAAAGGGGCTAAGGGTGCCTAGCTTAATGCGCATGGAGGGCGAGGAGACCGCGCCCCTACGATGTCGTTGGACAGAAGGCGCCCCTGCGGGCACGCGCCTTGCTACAAGAAGCCATTGGGCAGCTCTGCCTGGTGGTGATCCAAATATCCGAGGAGAAGACGAATGGAAAGACCTCTCAATGTACTATTGATCGCGGCGGAGGTGACGCCGTTCGCCAAAGTGGGCGGACTGGCAGACGTGGCAGGGGCGCTGCCCAAGGCTTTGCGGAAGCTCGGCCACGACGTCCGCATCATATTGCCCAAGTATCGCCAGGTCGACGAAGGCAAGTATGGATTGACTGACGCGCTCGGCGAGTTCCAGGTTCCCTTCGGAGCCACGGGCGAACCCGTCAAAGTGAAGGCCACGACGTCGGGCCAGAGCGTCCCCGTGTATTTCGTACAGAACTCCCGGTATTTCGATCGGGAGAACGTCTACGGCTATCCTGATGACGCCGAGCGCTTTATCTTCTTTTGTCGCGCGGCCGCGGAGGTGCCCAGGCGTCTCGGCTGGCAGCCGGACGTCATTCACTGCAACGACTGGCATACGGCGATAATACCAGCCTGGCTCAAGACCATCTACAAGCAGGATCCGTTCTACGCACGCTGCGCCACGGTTTTCACCGTCCACAACCTGGCCTACCAGGGCGTTTTCGACGAGCGATACCTCGCCCTGACGGGCATCGAGCCCGCGGTGTATAGATCGCTTGTACCCCTCTACATCCAGGGGCTCAACCTGATGAGCCTGGCTCTGAGATGCTCGGACGTCGTCAACACGGTCAGTGAGAACTACGCCAGGGAGATCCTGACGCCCGAGTACGGTGAAGGACTGCAACAGATATTGCAGGATCAACGCGAGCGGCTGTTCGGCATCGTCAACGGCATAGACTATGACGAATGGAATCCCGCCACCGATCCCCATATCGCCGCCAAGTACGATGTGTCCAGCATCGAGAAGAAGGTCGAGAACAAGCTGGCACTGCAGCGGGAGAGGGGTCTGGCCGTGGATCCGGAGGTGCCTTTGCTAGGCACCGTGTCCCGTCTGGCGGATCAAAAAGGATTCGATCTAGTTGCCAGCGCCATCGACCCGATGATGAAAGAGCTGGGGATGCAGTTCATCGTTCTGGGCACGGGCGAGCCAAAGTATCACGACCTTTTCCGCGATATCGGAAACCGGTACCCCGCGCGAGCCGCCATCGTCATCGGCTTTGACCCTGTGCTGGCGCAAAAGATCTACGCCGGTGCGGATATGTTTCTGATGCCATCGCGCTTCGAGCCGTGCGGCCTCGGCCAGTTGATCTCGTTCCGCTATGGCACGATTCCCGTGGTGCGAAGGACAGGCGGCCTAGCCGACACCGTGCAGGATTTCGATCCTCGCACCGGCCGGGGCAACGGTTTCGTCTTCGAGCACTACAACGACCGCGCGCTCCTGGTGGCAGTAACCAGAGCCATCGAGAGCTACAAGCACCGCGACACGTGGCAAGGGTTGGTGAAGGCGGGGATGGTGGCCGACTACTCGTGGGCGGCTTCCGCCCGCAAATACGCCGACCTGTACGCGCACGCACTGACGCTCAAGGAGCAGCATGCCGCGACAACCTAGGCAAGCGCAGGTAGCAGAAAGGCACCTGTGCATACACGGGCACTTCTACCAGCCGCTGCGCGTAGACCCGTTTGGCGGCGAAGTGCCCGACGAGCCTGGGGCGGAGCCCTACAGGAACTTCAACGAGAAGATCGACGTCGAATGTTACCGTCCCAACGCGAGGCTGGGCAACTTCCGCCGCATTAGCTTCGACATCGGGCCGACCCTGACTTCGTGGCTTAGCAAGCACGATGCGCACACCCTTCGGCGGATCGTGCGAGCCGACGAGGAGAACGTGCTGGAGTTCGGGCGCGGCAACGCGATGGCTCAGCCCTACCACCACACTATCCTACCCCTGGCCACCCGCCGGGACAAGGAGATTCAGGTGGACTGGGGCATCGCCGATTTCCAGCACCACTTTGGCCGGCCGCCGCAGGGGATGTGGCTGCCCGAGACCGCCGTCGACCTCGAAACCCTGGAGGTTCTCGCGGAGCGAGGCATTCGGTTCACGATACTCGCGCCGCACCAGGCGGTAGGGCAACCGGTGGTGCCAGGTCGCGTCAGCCTCCCCAGCGGACGGGGAATCAGCGTCCTGTTCTACGATGCCGACCTTTCCAACAGCGTCGCGTTCGATGCGGCCGCCACCGAGGACGCTCGGCGGTTCGCGCTGAGCTTCCTGCGAACAGACATCGACCGAAGACTGGTTCTCATCGCCAGCGACGGCGAGCTCTACGGGCATCACCAGCCCGAGCGGGAGCGTTTTCTGCGCGACCTGCTCGTTCGGTCGGCGAGTCGCGCGGGGTTCAAGCTGACGACGCCGGCCAACTACCTTCACGATTTACCGACAAGCGAGCAGGTGGAAATCGTGGAGAACACCTCGTGGAGCTGCGCCCACGGGCTGGCCAGGTGGAAGCGGAACTGTGCCTGCACGGAGGGTGACGGCAAATGGAAAGCCCACCTGCGAGCGTCTTTGGACAGGCTTGCCGAGGCGGTCGACCGGGTCGCCGAGACGGCGGCCGCCGGACTGACGCGAGACTACTGGCGAAGCTGCAAGGAGTACTCCAGCGTTCTGCTCGGGACCGAAGACCCGGGCCGGTTTGTGGCCGCCCGGGCGCCGAAAGAGCTGAGCGCTGGCGAAGTGCGCAAGATGCTGGCGCTGCTGGAAGCGCAGTATTACCGGCAGGCGATGTACACCAGTTGCGCCTTCTTCTGGGAAGACATAAGCCGCATCGAGCCCCGCAACGTCGTCGGCTACGCGCTGCGCAGCCTACGCCTGGTCGAAGAAGCCACCGGCATCTCCCTCGAGTCGGCCTTTGTCAAAGGCCTGCGCCGGGCTAAGAGCTGGCGAACCAAGGAGACGGGGGCGGATATCTACAGGAAGTGGGGGAAGGGTGCTGGCAGACCGATGGCTTTGACAGTCGCGGGGCTGAAGCCGCCGCGTCTCCGAAGGAGTCCGGAGTCCTTCGGACAGGACGGTT
>JACQUC010000052.1 GCA_016210495.1 Chloroflexota bacterium | reverse complement strand
TCGCCAGGGCGATGGCCTCGACGTAGCTCTTGACGAATCTGCGCACCACGTCTTCGTTCTTGGACAGGTAGTCCCTGGTGACGCCGATGCCGTTCTGGCCAAAAGGTATCTGGAGCGTCGTGATGTCGATCAGCTCCTTCAACCCGGCCTTCTTCGCCTGCAGCGTCATCGGGTGCCCGAACGTGGAAGCGTCTATGCCCCCGGCCAGCACGGCCGCGAGGCCTTGCGCCATTCCGCCCGTCTGAATAATGGCATAGTCCCTGTCTGGCTCCAAACCGTACTTGCGCAAGGCGGCGCGGGTGGCCACGTCTGTTCCCGACCCAAATTGGGTCACTCCCACCTTGCCGCCCTTCAGGTCTTCCGGCTTCGTTAGTTTCGGGTTGCCGAACAACGCGAACACCATGTAGTTGGTCGTCACGGACAGCAGCACTGTCGGAGTCCCACTCACGGTCAGCCGGACCGGTATCTCGCCGCCCATGGTCGCGAACTGGAACTGGCCGCCGGCGAGCGCCTTGGCCGCGTTGGCCGTGTTCTGGGAGAACTCCATTTCGACGTCGAGACCGTTCTTCTTGAAGATGCCCTCGTCGTAGGCGATCCAAATCGGTGCGGTGCCCGCGCCAAGAATGGTGTAGACCAGCTTGATCTTGTCAAGCTTGGCCGGCGCTTTCGCCACGGCCTGCGTTGGCTTGGGGGCCGCCGGCTTGGCCTCGGCTTGCTTTGTGGCCGGCGCGGCCGGCTTGGCCTCAGCCTGCTTTGCGGCCGGCGCGGCGGGCTTTGCCTCAGCCTCCTTGGGCTTGGGGGCTGCCCCCGTATCCGCGGCCGGCTTGGCCTTCTCCGCGGGCGTGGGCGGCGCAGGACTCGGCGCGGTCGTAGCGCAGCTTACCAGAAACACCAACAGGGTGGCGATAACCAGAAGCTTTCTCATCGGATCTCCCTCCTTCGTTTTAGACACTTCGCGACTTGAGCCTAGCCTTGAAAAACGCCAAAGGGAACAGTCCCCTGACCCCACCCCTGGGCGGACAGGGCCGTCCGCCCCTACGTCCATCTCGCATCCCCCAGCCAGGGCGCGGAGACCGCGCCCCTACGGAGACGCCGAGGGGCAGCTTCCGCGTCCCTACGCATCGCCACGTCCATCTTCTGCCAGTCCCAGGCCGATCAGATACTGCCGAAACGCGAATATCTCGCTCGACTTCTTGACCGCGCCGGGCTTGACGGCGATGGCGTCGAAGGTGCAGCGCTCCTCGCAGAGGCGGCAGGCGGTGCAGTCTTCGGGATAGGCAATGTATGGCGTGTGGTCCTGCGCCTCGCGCAAGACGTCGTTGGGACAGACGGCAGAGCAGATGCCACAGCGAAGGCACGCCCCCAGGTCGATGTGATTGACAGTCACGATGCCATCCCCTCGTTCTTGCCGGGACTAAAACGCCACCGTGAAACCGGAACGTCCTCGGTGCGCAGTTCGACACGACCGCCAAGGCTTCTGACGATGATCCATTTCAGCCAGGATCGGTCGTCGCGGTCCGGATAGTCCTCCCTGAAGTGCGACATCCGGCTCTCCTTGCGAGCCTGCGAGGCCAACGCGGAGACCCGCGCCAGTTGCACCATGTTCTTCAAATCGTGCAGCTTGCGCAGTTGGTGGCAGTCCGCGGCTCCAACGGTCTCGATCTCGCTCTCGATGGCGTCCAAATGGTCCACCGCCGCCTGCAACCTGGCCTCGTTCTTGATTAAGTTGATGTTCTGGTACACGCCCTGCAAGAACCTGATACTAAGTTCTTCGAAAGATTTGCCGTCGTCCCTCCCCAACGGCGCTATTGCCACTCGGATTTTCTGCCTGGCATCGTCCAGGTCGACGTCAGGCATCGGGACCTGGCGGGCACGTTCCGCAGCCCGGATGCCGGCACGGGCGCCCACGTTCGATGAGGCCATCAGGCTGGCCGCCACGGTGGACATGACGCCTCCGCAGAAGTCCGTGGCCCACCCGGCCGCCCAGACGCCCGGCACGTTGACGTCGCCGTCGGCGCTACGAATGCAGACGCCCCCCAGGCCCGCCATAGACAGGCCGTAGGAGACGTACTCGATGCGGTCCCTGGCAAGGTCCTGGCCACGAGCGGCCAGCCCTCTCGCCAGCAATGGTAAAGACCGCTTGATGGTATCGATGCTGTCTGGCGAGAGGTGCGTGCAGTCCACGTAGCAGGGACCACGGCCGACCGACCATTCCCGCAGGATGGCCCGCGACAGCTCGAACCGTCGCGCTTCTTCCTTCAGGTCGGGCCGGTAGTGCTCCATGAAGCGCTCGCCGCGCGCGTTTACCAGAATGCCACCCAGGCCGAAGATGATGTGGAGCCCGGGAGAGCCGAGCCCTCGTGGGCCTATGGTGGCATTGCCGCTCTGCTCCATGTTGCGCAACTCGACGCCGGCCCGCAGGGCCAACGCCATACCGTCGCCGGTTCCACCGGAGCTGCCCATGGGCGCCCTGTTGTACACCAGTCCGCCGGCGGCCAGGACCACGGACTTGGCGCGGAAGAGGTAGGTGCGGCCGTCGCGGGCACCGAAGCCCACGGCACCGGCGCACGCACCGTCGGACAGCAGCAGGTCCGTTATGACGACTCGCTCCAGCATCTGAACCTCGCATTTTGCCGCCTGGCGCCGGACCGTCCACATAATATGTGGGCCACCGCCGGAGTAGGGCGAGCAACGCCCGTATTTCGTGCCCAGAGACGGAACGCGCTTGATGTTGCCGTCCGGATTGCGCATGAAGTCGACGCCGAAATCGAGCAGGTCCTTGAAACGGTAGTAGGAGTCGTGAATCGCGGCCTCCACGTAGTCCTGGTCGATGAGGTACTCGGAGTTGTCCTCGATGATCTCCCGCTTGTAGCTGTCGAGGTCGGGGTCGTCGGGCAGACAGTAGTTAAGGACGCCGGCGGCGAACACCGAGCAGCCGCTGGCGCCGGGCTGGGCCTTGTCCACCAGAAGCACCCGCAACTCGGGTTGGCTTCGTTTGGCACTTATCGCGGCGAACAGGCCAGCGATACCGCCGCCGATGACCAGGACGTCGGTGTCGATGATGTCGGGTTGGTTAGTTTGCACTACCCCTCCGTCGCGCAACCCTGTGGCAGTCCTGTAGCCGCACCCTTCAGGGTGCGCGCGCTCCGGCCGCCAGGATGGCAAAATCTGCCTAGGGCAGGCAGACGCGCAGGCTGAAGCCTGCGGCTACAGGTGCGGAACGGGCTCATAGTAGGCCGACCTGCTTGCCCCACATTTCCTTGACCCTTGCGGCCAGGTCGGGGCTGACGGTTATCTCCTTAGGAAACTCGTCCTTCCATTCGAAAGGCTTGCAGGCGTCGATGATGGCCTTTGAGTTGTAGAGGGCCTTGGCCGGTTTGCGTATCATGGGATCCAACGAGGCGCTCCAGGTTCGCCTTACCACGTCGATATCCTCCACAGGCTCACACCTTGTGCACATCGCCCAGAGGACATCCTGGATGTTGGAAGGGTCGATGTCGTCGTCTACCACAACCACGTAACGCATCATATTGGAACCCGAATCCCCGTGCCTGCTCCCGGCCACCAACAAAGCCACCTGCTTGGCGTGGCCATCGTACCTTTGTTTTATGGACACGACCGTGAAAAGGCGCACGCCGAAGTCGCTCAGCCAGACGCCCTTCACGTCGGGAATACCGCTTTCCTCCAACCAGTTGTGCAAGATGGCGGCGCCCATTAATGCTCGGCAGTGCGTGTTCTCGCTGCGAGGGCGAGCGGGTGGCGCGCCGACGAGAATAGGGTCGTGGCGATGGTAGACGCGCTCGATCCTGACGATGGGAGCGGTCGCCGCTTCGCCAGCGTAGTAGCCCATCCACTCGCCAAAGGTGCCCTCTGGCCGCTTCTCCCCAGGCGGACACCAGCCGGCAATGACGATCTCGCTTTGTGCCGGCATCGGCAGTCCGGTCACTTCCTCTCGAACAACATCGACGGGCTTTTCTCTAATCGCGCCCATGAATCCGTACTCATTGTCGACCGACGTCGCGGCAATTCTGTGGACGAGGGGATGGTGACCAACGGAAATGGCCACGGGACAGGGCTTGCCCATTGCGTGCCATTTCTCGATGTGAATTCGTCCGTGAGAGCCCGGCTTGATGAACAGTCCCACGGTGTTCCGGTCGTGAACCTGGACTCGGTAGGTGCCGAGATTGATCTCGCCAGTGTCGGGGTCCATCGTGATGACCGCGTCGCCTGTGCCGATGTACCGGCCCCCGTCCCTCTCGTGGTACTGGGGCACCGGGAACTCGAACAGGTCGACGTCGTCGCCCGTGTGGACGTTCTCCAGAATAGGGCCGGACTTGACATCGAGCGGAGCGTACCTGGCCGCCTCGGCGTTCCATTTGGGCAGCTTCTGCCGCAGCAGGGTCACGAGCTCCATGTCGGTGGCGTGCCGTGGCAGGCCAAAGATGTGAGCGATGCGGCTGGATGTGGCCGTGGTGCAAGTCGCTATTCTGTAGCTGGGGGAATAGCCCTTGATGTTCTCGAAAAGGAGCGCGGGGCAATCCGTCCTCTTGCCGTTGAGCGACGAAGTCGCACCGATTTCCAGGTTCCAGTCGGCTCCCTGGATCTTAGCCAGCTCGCCAAACTCCTCCATCTCCGCAAGCCAGCCACGCAAGTCATCTGCCAAAATTCACCTCCATATTTATCTGACGGTTCTCGAAAACTTGGGCCGAGAATGGGTGGTGTACCTGTCGCATGCTTGTTGGTAGTGGCTAACATAGCACTGGTGGACGGCATTGTCAAGACCCGATGGCCCGACCGTATGTGATTCACCAGCAGTTCAACGCCGACCCCGAGCACAAAGCCCGCTTCGTCTCCGTCACCAACCGCATCGTCAAAGCGATGGGCTTCGACTGGCACGATCAGTTGGAGGAGGCACCGAAGTAGTTAGTAGCTCCCCAGGAACTCCGATAGGTTGTCCGTCTCGCCCGTGGGCACGTCAAAAATCAGATCGAAGGGTGGAAGCTTCTCCTTCAGAATGAAATCAGGATAGCGGTCGTGCGCGGTGGTGAATCCGGCGGCCTTGTTGAAGGCTTTTTCCATCCTGATGACTTCTCTGCCGAGATCGCTGATGTGCCCCGGTCCATAGGCGGTCCCGTGCACGGCGTTGTGCAGATCGGCGACGATTCCCGGCTGGGTTACGAGCGCCGGGCGCAGAAAGGAGCACAGGCCCAGCGCATCGAAAGCCGCGGAGAATATCTGCGCGTTCCGTGAGACTTCGATCTGGCCTTGCGGCAGATGGTGATCGACCTTGGTGTACACCGTGTGCCCCGCGGTATGGTCAGCACCCATCGGCGAGGTGACGTAGGTAACCCCGATCCCCTTGATCGCTCGCGGGTCGTACGCGGCGATCGCTTGTCCCTTGACCACGGGAACACGCTCCACCCCCAATACCTTACCCGTTACGGCTGCACCCTGGCCCAGAACTCTCCCCCGTGTCGTCCCTTCGCCCATCTCCCTTAATAGCCGGATAGCGCCGTCGGCATCGCCAAAAGCCAACTCGCCTGCCTCCATCGCCACCCCGATGGCGGCGCCAGTCTCGATCGTATCCAGGCCGTAGTCGTTGCAGAGCCGGTTGAGAACAGCGATCTTGTCCAGCGAGCCGATTCCAAGATTGACGCCGAGCAGGACGATGTTCTCGTACTCCAGCGGGGAAACGAAGGCCTGGCCCGCCTCGACCGGGAAGACGTTGGAGCAGCGGACGAAGCATCCGGGCATACAGGCGTGTGTGGTGTTGCCCTCGCCCCCTCTGGCCAGGATCAGGCTCCTGAGCTTCTCGGCGTTAACCTCGTCCGCCAGCTCGAATGATCCCTGCCGGAAGTTGCGCGTCGGGAGCCCACCCAGCTTCTGCACGCGGTCGAGTATCTCCACGGTTCCATACTTGGGCATGCCGACGCTGGTGCTGTGGTTCTCCATCAAGGCCTGCCGAAATCGCTTCAGGGTCTCCCGGAATGCCGCCTTGTCGTGGATGGTGGGCTCTTTTCGGCAGTCCCCGACGACGACGGCCTTGATCCCTTTGGCTCCCATAACGGCGCCGATTCCGCCGCGCGCCGCATAGCGATTGGGGTTGCCGTCGATGTCGGTGACGGCGACCCCGGCGGCGGCCAACTTCATCTCACCGGCCGGCCCGATGCACACGATAGCCACTTTCGGGCCAAAGCGCGTGTGGAGCCGCTCGCACAGGTCGAAGGTACCCAGAAGCCGATACTCGTCTCCGCGAATCAGTTCCGCGCCATCTTCGCCGACCCTCAAAACGTAGAGCGCTCCGTCCGCGGGCTGGCCTTCGACGACGATGGCTCTGAGCCCGAGGCGAGCGAGGGCATCCGCCGCCGTTCCACCTGCGTTAGCCTCCTTGATGCCGCCCGTCAGCGGGCTCTTGGCGCCGGCCGAAAGGCGCCCGGCGCTGGAGATGCGTATGCCGGCGAAGGGACCGTTGGCCAATACCAGCTTGTTCGCCGGGCTCAGCGGGGAGCAAGTGGGCGGTACTTCGTTAAGCAGCACTCTGGCGACGAGCCCTCTCCCACCCCACCCGTGGTATTCGTTCGGGATATCCTGCCGCGAAATGCCAAGGACCGCCACGTTCGCGCGCAAAATCTGCACGACTGTTACCTCCCAAAAACGTCCATCAGTTGTATTTGGCCTCTACGCCGTCGCCCCGGCGATGGCCCTGCTAGTTCCTACCGATCACTCTCACGAGGTCGCTTCCAGCAAAGGTTTGGCCGTCGCGCAACTGGCCGCTAACTCTCATGGTAACGTTGCCGGTGGCTCCGCCCAGCGCGGAGATCAGCGCCTGCCGGTCGAACTTGACCATCAGATCGGGAATGCCATCGGCATCGTGATCGCCAACCGCGCTCGGGCTCAGTTGGGCCGGTATGATCGCAGGCACGCCGTTGACGTCGAAACTGAGAGTAACAGTGGCCAGATTGATCTGGCCGACATCGTAGCCGGTTGGAAGCTCGATATAGCCGGTTACCGCGTTATCGCCGCTGCGGCTGGCCAGGTTCAGCGTATCGGGCTTCAAATCGACCGTGGCAATGGGCCGGTAGACGGCCGAGAACTCCGAGGTATCGCCGTTGGCAAGGTTCGTCGCGGTAGCCGAAACGTAGACATACGGGCCCATTATGGCGGGGAATGTGACATTGAAATTCGTATCGCCGTTGCCGTCGGTGACGACGTCCGGCGGCCCTCCAGGCATGCCTGTGCTTCCCAGGAACCTCTGGCCCTCTCCGTACTCCGACGGGTCAACGCCAGAGCTGGCGAAGAACTCGAGACGGAATGTGCTATTAGGCAAGCTATTGAGACTACCCCCCACGGTCGTGAAACCATTGGACGTGGCAACTTTCGTCAGCACCGGGTAGTTTTGCAGACCGTTGGGGCCTGCATCGGCGTCCCTGGCGTCGTTGGGCGTGACGCCGTTCTGTCCCAGATCTATCCCCAGCGAGCCATTGTCGAAAATCGAGTTCCCGGAAATGGTGTTGCCGGTGCCTGTGGCGACGACCACGCCTCTCCCCGCGTTGCCGGAGATGACGTTGCCCTGGACTGTGTTGCGGTCACCCACAAGAACCGCGACACCCGACACTCCGTTGTTGCGGATGGTATTGCCTTCGCCGCTGCCGATCCCGCCCACCAGCGTGTTCGACGAGGTCAAGACGACGCCGGATCGGGCGCTGTCGTGGATCGTGTTGCCGGCAATGACGTTGGGCAGCACGCCCGGCGCCGAGTTGACCAGGCTGATCCCCGGGCCGGCGCCGCTGATGTCGTTGTTGCGAATCAGGAGGTTGCTGGTAGTCGCGCCAAAGGCCGAGACGCCCGGTGGGCTGCCCGTCGTCTGCGACGCAGTACCCACTATCGCGCCGTTGCCGTTGACGGTTACGTCGGCGTTGGAGGCGCCACGACCACCGATGTTGATGCCTGGGCCATCGCTGGTGATGCGCCCGTTGTCGCTGACGACTACGGTCGCGTTGACGATGCCAAAGATGGTAATGCCGCCCTTCCCGACTACCGAGCTGTTGCGGCTCACGGAGACGTTAGTGTTGCGGACGTTGTCCGACGGGGTGTTGTCAGCGGTGAGCTTCGGCGAGGTGATGCCGATGGCCGTGGCGCCCGCGCTGGAAATCGACGTGTTACCGTCGACCACGATGTTGGTGTTGGTGCCGACCGTCCCGGCGATGCCGGCCACTATGGCCACCCCGGGCCCCCCGCCTGACGGGAATCCTAGAGTGGACTGGCTGGCGATCGTTCCGTTGCCATCAACCCGAACGTTGGTGTTGGCGGTGCCCCGGACCTGGACACCGTACTGAGTTCGGCCAATAATGGTCCCGTTATTGCTAACGTAGACGACGTCATTGTTCGCTGCCGAGGTGGGCGAGCCACTGCCGACGAGCACACCACCGCCGCCGGCAATCGAAGTGTTATCGGCCACCGTAATCCCTGTGTTGCTAATACCCGAGACGTTCGCGGCGGGTCCATTGCCGCTCCCGGCTATCGTGCCGTTGCGGCTGATCGACACGTTGGTGTTGCTAGCATTCTGGCCAGAGACCGTGACGCCCGCTGTGGCCGAACTGGCTATCGCGGTGTTGCCGTCGACCGAGATGTTGGCGTTGACGGCGCCCGTACCGGATATGGAGACGCCGGCGCCTGTGTCGCCCGAAATCGACACGTTACCGCCGACCGAGACATTCGTGTTGGCACCGCCGGCGGCGGTGACCAGGACGCCGACTCCCGTGAACTTGCCCCTGATCGACCGATTGCCGTCGACCGTGACGCCGGTGTTGCCGATTCCCGTGATGTGAACGCCGTAGAAGTTGTTGCCGACGATGGAATCGTTGCCGCTGACCGAGATGTTGCGATTCGTCACGGACGCTCCTGACGGAGCGCCGATGAAGACGCCGCTGCCACCGCCGCGGATGGTGTTTCGCTCCACCCTGATGCCGGTGTTGGCCGAACTGCTGATAGAGACGCCCGGAGGGTTGGGAGGTGGAGCGCTAGCCCCACCGTCAACCGAGGTGTTTCCGCGGACGTAGACGTTGTTGACGCTTCCACCAGGGGCATTGGCGTTAACCGAGATGGCGGAGGAACCCCCGACCAGAGACACGTTATCGTCGACGACGACGCCGTCGATCAAAAGAGCGCTGGGGCCGCCGATGCTAATCGCGCTCCGAGCACTCCCACCGGCGATCGAGGGATTGCCCGTTATTGCGACGCCGCGGATGTCGGCGGCGCAGATATTCACCCCGGCTCCGGAGTCGGCCTGGATGGTCATGCCGCTTACCTGGAAGGACTGTATCGATCCAGCGCAGCCACTCAAACCTGCACTTATTCCGTTGCTCATCGAGCTTCCTGCCCGGATGGTGAAGCCATTGAAAGCGGCCACAGGCGTCTGGACGTTAAAGACGCTGGGGCCTGCGAGCGCAGAGCCATCAACCACGATGCTTTGCCCTGTGGCATCGAGGGTGACTCCGGCCGGGTTCGTTAGCGGCGGGAGCCCGGAGGTCAGCAAAATCGTGCCCGAAACGGCGAAGGTAATGGTGCTAGGCCCCCCACTCGCGTTAGCCGCGGATATCGCCGAGCGCAACGAGCCCGGGTCCCAGGAGTCCGCGAGGGTGGTTACCACGAAGTTCGCGGCCATAGCCGGCCGCACATTGCCGATGCCCGAGGAGACGAGGACCAAGAGCGATGCAACCAGGAGTCGCGCGACGAACCGTAGATGAAACATCTCACCAACCTCCACATCATGATTTGGCATAGAGACGAGCCGACGGCAGGCGGCTGGAGACCAAAAACCGGCCATCGAAATTCGATGGCCGGTTTCGCTACTAGCTCCCCGAGTTCAAGCGACCACACTTCGTCGACCCAGTCGCAACAGGGTACAACTACACTCGGATCACAGCTTCCATCAATCGGACACGATCATACGCGATGCCGAGCGGGAATGTCAAGAGGTTGGTCGGTGTGTAGGCAAAAGCCGCTACCGACGCGCTCTCAGGAGCCAGTCCGCCGCCCTAACCGGCGCGTCCGCGGCCTCGAAATGAAAGGCCAACCGGGCAGCTATCTCGCCCGCGTGATCGCCGTATAGCTGTTCGAGCGCGTTGCCGACGGCCTCGTGGCGGTGCGCCCGCTCCACCTCATCCAGCCGGCCGTACAGGTAGCGTTGGAAGAGATAATGGCGAAAGCGATAGCGGGACAGCCGTTGCCCGCCGACCCGCTCCAGCGCCTGAGCGACTACAAGCCGGTGCAGCCTGGCCAGTGGACCACTGAGGCGGCGGTAAACGTCTTGCTCGTCAACCCCCTGCACTCTGGCCACGACCTCAGCGGTAAACTCCGCGCCCTCGACGCTGGCGATCTTGAGGGTGGCCTGTAGCACGGGAGGCAGGCGGTTGATGCGCTCGGCGATGACGGCCTCCACCCGCGCCGGTAACCGTTCCCAGTCCAGGCTCTCCCCCTCTACCCACCGGGCTGCCTCGTCCTGCACGATATCCCCGCGCGCTTTGAAGCCACGCAGCAGCTCGACCGTAAACAGCGCGTGTCCCCCCGCGTAGCGGTAGAGCTTCTCACGGAAGTCGGCGCTAAGGATATTCGGTTCGGCATCCAGCAAGTCCTCCACAAACTGCGGGCCCTCTGCCAATTCCAGGTCCACGTCGATATCCCCGAAAGTGCGCCGCAGCGCGTTGGCCGCGGCTTCCAACGGGTGGCGTAGCCCCTCCCTGCCCAGCGCGACATCTTCAGGCCTATAAGCGCCCACAATCAAGATGCGGCTCCCCGCCGCCCGGCGCCCTAGGTAGAAGAGGAGGCTGATGGAGGTCTCGTCGGCCCACTGCAGGTCGTCCAAGATAAGCATCAGCGGGTGCCGCTCCGCGATGGCGCACAGGACCGCGGTCATCTGTTCGAACACCTCTGCCTGGCCAATCGCGGCCGAGGCAGAGGCTGGCCCGTTGCGCCTCGCCAGGTCTATGAGTCGGGCGCGCCAAGCCGCGCCCGAGGGCGTTTGATTCGGCGCCAGCGCGTGCGCCCCTGATGCCAACACGTTCGCGGGCACAAGGTTGTCTATCAGCCCGGAGCCACGCTCGACCAGCGTTTGTAAAGAGCACGGCAGCAGTGCCCTCAGACGTCGGTGGTCTATATATCCCGTGCCAGGCTGCCGCTGCGTGGGCTCGAGGTCCCCGGCGAGGAGCTGCACGATGTCCCAGAACGGGGCAAATGGAGCCCCGGCGTCAAGCTGTGGGTTGCAACACCCGCCCACCACGACGAGGTGCTCGTGCGTGCGCGCGGCCCGTTCGGCAAACTCGCTCACCAGCGTGCTCTTGCCACTACCTGCATCCCCTGTGACGAAGACTACACGGCCACGCCCGGCCAGCGCCCTGGCAAGATGGCGGTCCAGCTCGGCCATCTCACGCTTTCTGCCGACAATAATGGGCCTTTCCGCCCGGCCGATGTCACTATTGGCGGGCGCCTGTCCGGTAGGGGCGTCGGTCTCAGGCGGACGCCTCCTACCGTCGGGTAGCCTGCCATCCCGAATGCTCTCGTACTGTGCCCTCGTCTCCTTACCCGGCTCGACGCCGAGCTCATCGGCCAGCAGGCGACGGCAGGTCTCGTACTGGGCCAGGGCCGCGCTACGCTGGCCAGAAAGCGCCAGGAGCCGCATTAGCTGTTGATGTCCTTCCTCGTGCCAGGGCTCCAACTGGATCTGCCGGCGAACGTACGACTGAGCCGTCTCGTACCCGCCCCATTGCTCGTGCACCGCGGCAAGGCTGTTGAGGACAAAAAGCATCTGGCGAGCGTGTTGTTCTCGCTTGAAAAGCATCCAGTCTTCGAAGGCGGTGCTGTCGCCGGCCGAGAAACCTTCCAGAAAGCCGCCCCGGTAAAGCGCCGCCGCTTGTCGCCAGCGATCGACGGCGTGCTGATCAACGGCCCTTCCTGCGGCCAGCAGGTCGACAAAGTCGGTAACGTCGAGCCGGTAGTCTCTGCGCGCGTTGAACTGAATGGTGTTGCGGGTGATCAGAAGGAAAGGGACGTCCGCCCGGTGGTCGCCGATGGCCTGGCGCAGGTGGTGGAGTGAGCAGCGGAGGTCGCTAAGGGCGACGTGCTCGGGGCGCTCCGGCCACAGCAGTGTGGCCAACGCCTCGCGACTATGCGGCCTGTCGGCTTCCACGGCCAGATAGGAGAGCAAAGCGCGCGCCTTGTTCGAGGTGAGGCCCACAATTGGCTGGTCATCCAGCGTCGCCTGGAATGGCCCCAGCAGGGAAAGTGATAGCACCGTCATCACCCCTCCCCCCGGAGATTCGAGCGGAAGCCAACTCTCCCGGCATTATAGCGGAAAATAAGTAGCAATTCAACTAGAACTTCAACGATTTCGACACGACGGTTTGCTAGAGTAGGATGTCTGTGTGAGCAAGGGGGCGGCGTGGCTTATGCCTTGCACCTAAGTAGGGCAGCATCGAGTATGTCGCACGTCGCTCTGGCTGGTGGATGTTGTAGAGACGACCCGGCGGGTCGTCTCTACAGAAAACGGATCATCATCAAAGCGTTGCCGAGCTATGTAGCTGCCGGCATAACTGTCTCTACAACAAGGAGGCGAACGAAATGAGGGAATCCTGCGCTAGAAAGATCGTATCCCGGTGGATGATTTGGATTCTGCTGGGCGTTGTTTCGTTGGCGGTGCTAGCGATGCCGGGACTGCTGTGGACGCCGAGCGCCACGGCCGACTCGCCTCCGGGGGAGGAGTGGGTGGCCCGCTACAACGGTACGGCGAACAGCTTTGACGGCGCCACGGCGATGGCCGTGGACGCCTCGGGCAACGTCTACGTCACCGGGGCGAGCTACGCCTTCGGCTCCGAAAAGGATTTCCTCACCATCAAGTATGGCCCTACCGGCACCATTCTCTGGGAAGCCCGGTACACAAATGGCACGCTCACCGCGGGCGATGACTTCGCCCGCGCGATAGCCACTGATGCCTCGGGCAACGTCTACGTCACCGGGTCGAGTGCGGGCCCTATCGGCCCGGACTATCTCACCCTGAAGTATGACAGCGGCGGTACTTTGCAATGGGCAGCCAGGTATACGACGACGTCGAGCGCTAGCACTGGCGCTCGGGCGCTGGCCGTTGACGGCTCGGGAAACGTATACGTCACCGGTATGGATGCAGGGTGGGGCTGGGGCATGGATTACCTGACGATTAGGTACAGTCCCAGCGGCTTGGAGGATTGGGCGCAGCGGCTGAGCCGGAGCACCAATGCCGCCGACTATGAGGCGGCGCAGGCCGTTGCAGTCGACGCGGACGGAAACGTGTACGTCACCGGCACCAGCAAAGTTACTGGCCTCAGCTCGGGCGAGGACGCGGTGACCGTCAAGTACGACAGCGCCGCCAGTCAGCTCTGGGCCGTAGCATACACAGGGCTGCCGGGGTCTATCGCAGCGGACTGGGGCATGGCGCTCGCGGTGGACGGATCGGGCAACGTCTACGTCGCGGGCCACAGCACCGATGCTCCCGTCACCGGCCGCGACTATTTCACCGTCAAGTACAATTCCGGCGGCGGAGTGATTTGGGAAAAACGGTACAACGGGGCCGGGGCGGGCATTAACGGCGACGATGAAGCCACTGCCTTGGTACTGGACTCCGCCGGCAACGCCTACGTCGCAGGCGCGAGCTTCAATAACGGCGCGCCTGCCAACAGCGACTACGCCACAGTCAAGTATGACGGCGCGACGGGCAACCAACTGTGGGTGGCCCGCTACAACGGGCCGGCGAACGGCTCGGACGCGGCCAAGGCAATCGCCCTGGACGGCTCGGGTAACGTTTACGTGACGGGGAATAGCGCCGGCAGCACTATGTCCGACTATGCCACGGTGAAGTACGACGGCGCGACCGGCAGCGAGCTCTGGGCGGTCCGCTACAACGGTACCGGAAACGGCATCGACGAGTCCGCGGCGATTGCGGTGCAATCGGGAAACGTGTACGTTACGGGAAAGAGCGAAGGTATCGGCAGCAACTACGACTACGCCACGATCAAGTACGGTGCCGCCGTCGTCCCGTCCGGTCCGCCCTGCGACAACTCTTGGGCAAGCGCCGTCAGCGGCCTCTGGAGCGACGCGACCAAGTGGAGTGCGGGGGCGGTCCCCACGTCCACTGCGAACGTGTGCATCACCGTGGACGGCACCTACGTTGTGACGGCCACGGGCAGCGTCACGGTCAAGAGCCTGCGCGTGGGGTCGTCCGGCAACACGGGAGTGCAGACTCTCCAGGCGCAGGGGAGCTCGAGCGGTGCTCTTAACCTGACGGCTTCGTACGGCATCACGAATACCGGAACCATCGTTTTGAGCTCCATCAACAGCGGATACAGCGCCCAGATTAACGTGACCAACGGCGTCCTCAGCAACACCGGAACCGTCAACGTTAACCCCGGCACCGGCGGAACCCGGACCATCGCCGCCAATCTGTACAACCAGGGCACGGTGAACGTCAACACCGATACCACCCTGTCTAAGCTCTCCGGTTCGCACACCAACCTTGGCGCGATCAACATCGCCACCGGTGCCCTGCTCACTATGAGCGGCAACAGCCAGGTTTTCAACCATAACGCTGGCACGCTAACTACCAACGGTTTTTCGATATCAAGCAACACCTTCAACTACAACGGGGGCGTGATCTCCGGCACAGCCACCATCACGCTGGCAAACAGCACCCTGAACCTAGGGCCCGGGGGCACCGGGCCGGCCACGTTTGTGATGCAGGGTAGCAACACCCTGATCGGCAACCCATCGCCCGGCCAGACCATCGTGGTGCAGGGGGTCGCGGGTAGCGGCATCCTGACCTCGGCCAATGGCTTTACCAACGGTGGCACGATCCGCATGGAGTCGGTCGGCAGCGGCTACACCGTGCAGATCAACGTGACCAACGGCACCCTGACCAACAC
>JACQUC010000051.1 GCA_016210495.1 Chloroflexota bacterium | reverse complement strand
GGCGGGAACGCGTGCCGTGGCTGCGGCTCGTTGCTGGCCTCCCGGATAGCTTCGGCCACGATTTACGGTATGGACAAGGACACGCTTATCTTTGGCGGCTCCTGCGGCGGTGGCCACTCGGAGCTAGACCTGTCGGCGGGTCTTGGACTGGAAGGCGGTGGCCTGACGGGTGTGCAAAGGGCGCTCAAGGTGCGCGGCAGCCACTACAAGCACATCGTGGAGTTCGCGGGCGAGGGCCGGCTGTTCGACATGTCTTTCGACGACTTCTCGGGATGCTTTGCGCGGCGACAGCAAGTGATGTTCATCGTCTTCGATAATCAGAACTACTCGTCGAGTGGTAGCCACGCCACGAATACGACGCCGGTTGGCGCGCGGACGAACGTGAAGCGGCAGGGGGTCGACGTACCGGGGAAGAACGTGCCTCTGATGTTCATCTTCAACGGAGCTCAACACGTGGCCACCGCCTCGCCGGCCTATCCCCGGGACTACGTCAAGAAGATCAAGAACGGTTTCTGGCGCAAGCCGTGCCTGATCCACGTGCTGACACCGTGCATCACAAGCTGGAAATACGATCCCAGCGAGACCATTACGCTGTCGAGATTGGCGGTGCAAACCGGGCTGCACCCGCTGTGGGAATACAAGGATGGGGTGTTCAAGCGCACGGTGCAGGTCGAAAGACGATTGCCGGTCGAGGAATACATAAAGGCCCAGCGCCGCTTCACAGGGGTGACGAACGAGCAGATCGAAAAGCTTCAGGCCTACGCTGACGAGATGACGGCCATCGTCGACAAGATGGAGAAGGGTTTCTCGGAAGGCTGAAAACATGTTTGAAGATACTTACTGGCACCGGGACCTAGAGACCATGCCGAGGGAGCAACTGACGGTGCTCAAAGAGAAGAGGCTCCGGCGCATGGTCTGGTACGTCTGGCAGAACTCGGCCTTTTACCGCAGGAAGTTTGAGGCGGCGGGGGTCCACCCCGAGGATATCCGCACGCTTGACGACTTGAGAAAGATACCGGTGACCACCAAGCCGGAGATCAGGGGTAACCAGGCGAAGTGCCTGGAAGAGGGCAAGCTTCCCTACGCGGACATCCTCTGCGTGGATCACAAGGAGGTCGTGACGATGGTGCAGACCAGCGGCACGACGGGGAAGGCCTTTATCAAGCCGTGGACCGACTACGACGGCTGCGTGCAGAGCATGATCTTTGGTATCCTGGGCACGCGCGGCCTGTGGTCGGCTGGCCTGAGGGGAAACGATCTGCTGATGTTTTGCTGGAGCATCGGAGGCTCGAAAGTAGGAGGTAGCTCGCATTTCCTGTCGATGGCGGGCTACCCGAAGTTCTTCCCCTTCACGGTGATCACGGGCCACGTCGGCAGGTCCAGGCAACAACTGGAAACCATGCGTGATCTGGGGGTCACCGCCTTCTACGGCACCGCGTCTTACGTCACCTATCTCGGAGAGCTGGCGCGGGAGATCGGGATGGACCCGCCCCGGGATTTCAAGCTAAGAAAGATCTTCGTGCATGGCGAGGCCGGCCCGACTGCCGTGCCGGCGCTACGGACGCGCATCCAGGAGGTGTGGGGCTGCGATTGCTACGACATCTGGGGGCAGATCGAGACCGGGCCCAGGGGCCACGAGTGCGTGCACAAAGCGGGTATGCACATCTCCGACGATTTCCACGTCTTCGAGGTGCTGGACCCCGACACGCACGAGCCGGTGGGGCCGGGCGAGATCGGGGACCTCACGGTTACTGAGCTCGATTGCCAGGCCGCACCCCTGCTGCGCTGTCCGACCCACGACTTGGTGAAGCTGGACTACGACGTCTGTGAGTGTGGCCGCACCGCCGCGCGCATCGTCAAGATCATGGGTCGTGCCGACGAGATGGTGAAGGTCCGGAGTCTGCGGTTCTTCCCTTCGGACGTCCACAACGTCGTCGAGAAGATCCCCGGCAGCTCGGGCAAGTACCTGATCATCCTGGACAAAGATGCCAGCAACAGGGATACATTCCTCGTGCGCGTCGAGCACGCCGAAGGAATCACGGACCTGGAGGCGTTCCGGCAACTGGTGCTCAAAGAGGTTAAGACGGCTCTAGGTCTTACCCCGGAGGTAGAAGTCGTGCCCCAGGGGACGCTGGAGCGGTCATTCCTGAAAACGGCGACGATTCTGGATTTGCGCAACCCGGAAACGCGCGAGAAGTACAAGGAAAGAGTCGAGCTCTTCCGGCCGTTTTGACGGGGACGCGGCACCCGTAGCCGTCCGCCTGAGGCGGACGCGTGGCCGTTCGCCTGCCGAGGCAGTCGCGCTGTGCAAATGCTACCAGAATACACTCGGTCTCTCGGGAGAAAGAGATGGCAAGAAAATATTGGGACGAAATAGAGGTCCTATCCAGGACGGATTTGCGCAAGATACAGGGCGAGAAGCTGGCGAAGAAGGTCGGGCAGGTTTTCAACTGCTCTCCCTTCTTCCAAAGGAAGCTCAAGGAAGCCGGGATCGATCCATCGACCGTAAAGTCGGTCGAAGACCTGCAAAGGCTCCCGTTTACGACCAGGGATGAGCTAGTCCGGAATCAGCGGGAGCACGCGCCGTTCGGGCAGGTACACTGCATCGGCCTGGACAAGGCTGCGCTGGTGGGACGCTCAGGCGTGAGCTTCAGCCGGTCCGCCAACAGGATCAACGTGATGGCCAGCCACGGGGATGTGCGCCGGAATGGCTCGCTGCTCATCCGCGCGCTTTGGGCCGGTGGAATCAGGGCGTCGGAGAAGGTATACATAGCCGAGGACCCTCGCTACAACATCGTTATGGGCTACATTCCAAGGGCTATGTGCGATCTGGGGGCGACGATGGTCTTCACCGGCGCCGAGAAAGCCGCGCGCAACGCGCGCTACATCACCAAGATGGTGCCGCCCCAGCACTATTTTCTCTACCCGACCTATGCTCAGTACCTATCGGGAGTGATCCGAGAGGAGGAGAACAGGGACCTGCCCGTGAGGAGCATTTTCGGCTGGGGTGAGCCCGGCTACTCAATTCCGGGTACCAGGCAAAGGCTCAAGGAACGGTGGTCGCAAGTGGCGGCCGGTGATCTCAACATCATCGACGTATACGTGATGACCGAGGGTGGGGTTCTGGGCTATGGCTGCGGCCGGGACGACGGTGCTCTTCACGGCTTCGAGGACGCTGTGATCTACGAGGTGATCGATCCCGATAGCGGTGCACCCGTAGGTGCGGGCGAGAGGGGCGAGCTGGTTATCACTCACCTCGAAGGCGAGGGGCTACCGCTGCTTCGCTATCGCACGGGGGACGTCACGACGATTGACGAGGGGCCCTGCACTTGCGGGCGCACCCACGTCAAGCTCCGAGGCGTCGACAGGCTATCCGAGCGGCTTACTGTCCGCGGCAAGCCGGTCTACGCCAACGACGTCGAGGATATTCTGAGGCAAATGGGCGAGGCCGGCGACAACTTCCGCATCGTCGCCAACGGCAAAGATTCCTTACGAGTATTGCTGAATCCGCTCGGCGCGGACCGGCAATCGGCCATAGCATCGCGCCTCGAGCGTGATCTTGGGGTGCCCGTGGAGATAGAGACTCGCTCCGTCGAAGAGATGCCACGCTATATCCATCGCAGCCACCGCCTCTACGATGATAGCAAGGCGTCCTTCTACGACGACATACACAAGACTCAGGCGCAGTTGGAAGTGTAGCCGTCCAGTCCCCTCTCCCTGTGGGAGAGGGTTAGGGGATCAGCGGGGCCGATATGGAAGGTCTGGTGGCCCCCCTCTCCCTGTGGGAGAGGGTTAGGGTGAGGGCCGCTCTGCCGATTGCTAAGGCATCAATCCCAGGGTCAGTGCCGATCGAGGGAACATCGGCCGGTGACGCGATTAATGTAGGGGCGAACGGCGTTCGCCCATGTCGTTGGTACACGGATACGAGAAATCGGCTCGGGCGTCGAACAGCGGACGTCTTGCCGACGTTTCGCGCGCTGGACCGGCATCCTGCGTCCAATCGATAGACCGTGCGGGCGAACGGCGTTCGCCCCTACATTAAGGCCGCAGGCGATTACCATTGTCGTCTGACGACGTCTATTGGCACAGAGAGGTGGAGACCATGCCCCGGGAGCAGCTTACCCTGCTCCAGGAAAAGAAGCTGCGGCAGATGGTGTGGTATGTTTGGAAGAACTCGCCCTTCTATCGCCGAAAATTCCACGAAGCCGGGCTGCTGCCGGAGGACGTCCGTACATTAGATGATCTTGCCAAGATTCCATTAACGGAGAAACCGGAGCTCAGGGCGAGTCAGGCAAGATGTATCGAGGAAGGGAAGCCGCCTTACGCCGACATCCTATGCGTCGACGAGAAGGAGGTCGTGACGATGGTACAAACCACGGGCACGACGGGAAGGCCTTCATCAAGCCATCGATTTCTTCACTAAGAGAGGAGACATCAAAGGCGCCGTCGACGTCAAGAAGCTGATCGACAACCAGTACGTCGATTATGCTATCCAGAGACTGGGCAGGTACCAGAAGTAGCGGGAGGAAGGATGTACTATCGGGACTTGAGGGACCACATCGAGGTTCTCGAACGAAATGGCAAGCTGGTCAGGGTCGCGAGGCAGATGAACAAAGACGCAGAGCTTATGCCGCTGGTCAGGTGGCAGTTTCGCGGACTCCCCGAGAAGCAGCGCAAGGCCTTTTTCTTCGAGAATGTGGTCGACGTTAAGGGGACACGCTACAGGATGCCGGTTCTGGTGGCTAGCCACGCGGCCTCGACGGACGTGTATGCGCTAGGCATGCAGTGCAGCCCGAGCGAAATTATGGAAAAGTGGGCGCACGCTCAACGGCATCGCCTGGAACCGACGATGGTGGAGAGTGGCCCAGTTCACGAAGAGATTCATGTCGGAGACGGTCTGCTGGAGCACGGTGGGCTCGCAGAGATCCCTGTGCCTATCTCGACCCCAGGCTTTGACAATGCTCCGTATCTGACCAACGCCAACTGGGTCAGCAAGGATCCCGAAACGGGCGTGACGAACATAGGCAACTACCGGACCATGATCAAGGGCCCGATCAGGACCGGCATCAACTGCCTCGGCCCGCAGCACATCCGAACCCAGTGGGAGAAGTGCAAGCGCAGAGGGATGCCACTTCAGGCGGCGATCTTCATCGGCGCTAGCCCGAACCTGAGCTTCGTCAGCGTGACGAAGATTCCCTATGGCACCGACGAGTACACGGTGGCGGGGGGCATAGCTGGCGAGCCCGTGGAGCTGGTCAAGTGCAAGACGGTTGACGTCGAGGTGCCGGCGACCGCGGAGATAGTGATAGAGGGCGTCCTGCCGACGGATTACATGGAGCGGGAGGCGCCTTTTGGGGAGTTTACCGGCTATGTAGGGTCTGACGAGCTCATGCCCTGCTTCGAGGTCACTTGCATCACCCACCGCAGGGACGCTATTTACAACGCCTTCCTCAGCCAGTTTCCACCCAGCGAAAGCAGCAAGATCAGATCGACCGGCCACGGCGCCACCTACTACAAGTTCCTGAAATACGACTGCAATATTCCCGGGATATTGGATGTCGTGTTTCACGAGAGCTCGGGTGCGGCTGCATACTGCGTGATTCAAATGAAGAAGTACCACCCGGCGCACGTGTGGCAAGCCCTTAACGGGGCCATCACGCTGTGGAGCTCGTGGCCCAAGATTGTCATCGCGGTCGACGACGACATCGACCCTCGCGATCCGGACGCCATCAACTGGGCGATGAGCTTTCGGGTGCAGCCGCACAGAGATATCAAGATCGCCCAGGGGAAATCTTTTACGATGGACCCGTCGGCGGCGCCGCCGACCGCTTCGACCGACGAGCGGCTGTACCCGGCGCCGAGCGGCTCGTCCGCCCTGCTGGTGGATGCGACCACCAAATGGCCATATCCCCCGGTAAGCTTGCCGAGAAAGGACTTCATGGAGAACGCCAGGCAGATCTGGGAAGAGCTGGGGCTGCCGGCATTGACGCCAAAGTCGCCGTGGTACGGGTACTCATTGGGCCATTGGACAGAGGAAAACCAGCTCGAGGCGGAGCTGGCGCTCCAAGGGGAGCATTATCAGACGGGAGAGAAGCTGGCGAAGAACAGGGTCGAGGTTTGAGGAACCCCAGCGTAGGGGCGAGGTCTCCTCGCCCTGGAACTGCACCAATGATGTACAAGACAAAGAAAACAAAAAAGGAGGATCTTGTATGCGCAAACTCGTTTTTGCACTGGGCATCCTAATCCTGGTCGGTAGCATTCTGGTTGGATGCGCGGCGCCAGCGCCAACGCCGACGCCGACCAAGGCGCCGGCGGCGGCGCCCGCGACTGCACCGACGAAAGCGCCGGCGGCGGCGCCCACACAGGCGCCTGCGGCGGCAACCAAGGCCCCCGCGCCGGCGCCCGCGACTGCCACGCCGGCAGCGGCGCCCAAAGCGGCGGTCAAGCCGCTGAGTCCCGTGGTAAAGGTTAAGGTGGGTGTGCTGGGATCCATCGTGGACGCAGGCTTCTTCATTCCGTATGCGAAAGGATACTTCAAAGAAGAGGGTCTGGACGTCGAGCTGGTTCAATTCGCCACGGCGGCTCTGATGATCGCGCCCCTGGGCACGGGGCAACTCGACGCCGGTGGCGGCGGTATCGGCATCGCCCTGTTCAACACTATGTTGAGGGATATTCCGCTCAAGATCGTGGCCGACAAGGCCTACGGGGCACCGGGCAACGCGGGCATGGGCTGGCTGGTGAGAAAGGACCTGATCGACAACGGCGTCATAAAGGGGCCAGCCGATCTGAAGGGAAAGACATTCGCTTTTGCTGCCAGAGGACAGGCTCAGGACCAGGAGCTCGAGGTTCTGCTCGGGACTGTCGGGCTGACCATGGACGACATCGAGGTCAAGCTCATGAGCTATCCGGATCAGATTCCGGCCTTCGCCAACAAGTCCATCGACGTGGGCTACAATTTCCAGCCCAACGTGGTGACGGTACAGGAGCAGGGACTGGCCGTCATGTGGAAGCCGGCGGGCGATATCATCCCCAACCACGAGGCCAGCGTGATCCTGTACGCCCCGAGCTTCGCGGAGAAGCAGCCCGAGGCGGCGAAGCGCTTTATGGTGGCCTACGTCAGAGGCGTGCGGGAATACAACGACGCCTTCTTCGGCAACAAGGGCAAGGAAGAGGTCATCCAGATAATGACCCAGCTTTCCACCCAAAAGAACGCCGAGATCCTGAGAAAAATGGTCGCCCAGAAGATCAACCCCGATGGCTATGTCTTTCCCGAAAGCATCAAGAGGGAAATCGATTGGTACACCAAGCGGGGCGACATCAAACAGGCTGTGCCGATCGACAAAGCAATCGACAACCAGTACGTGGACTATGCGATCCAGAGGCTAGGGAAGTACCAGCAGTAGCGGCCGCGAACGATTCGTCCGGCACGGGGCGACCGGCCGGTCGCCCCGTGACACCCAGGCACAGGCCAAATGCCTATTCGCCCGGTTCCTGCTGGGGGCGGTTCGCGAACCGCCCCTAGCACATTTATAGCCATGCTGGACACGGTCGGGGGAGGCGTGTGCCGGCCTGCAAGTGACGAGTAGAGGTGCCTGCGAGGGGCCGCTGACGGGTCTGCCGGTACCGGGGCTGATCTTCGGCGGCGTGCGCAATTTTGGTCAGATCATCGCGGAGCAGACCACCTACACGGTCACCGCCACCGTGGGCTACTCTGCCTACCTGCCTGTGATCTTGCGCTAGATAGATGGTCGTGCCGTCCCTCTGCCTGGTGGCGATAAGCAAGAATAGGCGAGCCATCAAGGCTCGCCCACTTGCTGTCGTGACGTGAGGGATCGGCGGTGTTCCTAACGGCCTTGGTTCCAGCCGCCCATCATGCCGCCATTGCCGCCCATCATACCACCGCGGCCCGAGCCGCCCATCATGCCACCGTAACCACCCATCATGCCGCCGGGACCCCACTGCCCGGTGTCCGGTCGGTTGGGATTGGTTTGGTCGGTGCTGGTCCCGTGGCAATACTGGAACATCTGCTCCCACCACGAATCCGGCTCCTCCGCGCCGACGGAGCCAACGAGACCGAAAGACAGAACCATCGTAGCCAGTAGCGCGCCTGCCAACAACGTGACTTTCCTTTTCATTTTTCCTCCCTTTCCAGCGTTTGATGATAGTCAGATTATGGCAGGCAGTTATGAAAAACTGATGAATGGTGGATGAAGATTTGGTGCTGATTAGGCGGTTCCTGTCCAACAGTTGTGCTATACTCACTGTGAGACAGATGGGCACAGCGCTTGAGATTCTTAGCGAAATAAGGAACACAGAGGTGATGGCGGCTGGCCGGAGCGTTCATATCCGACGCTATCTGGAGCGCACTTACGGCAGGGGCCGCTGGCGAAAGATGAAGGGACTGGCAATTGTATGCCTGGCAGATGGCACGATCTGCGAGGCGGAGATTCACTGGTTTGAGGCGCACGGCATAGGTCGCAAGGATTTCAAGATCAAGAGGGTGATTAGATGAGTGAGTTCGTGATCTGCATCGATAACGCCAGCAATCCGGCGAGCCTGATCGTGGGCAAAGTCTACCGAACCTTGCCGGACTTGGAGGCAGAGTCACACAACATGGTTCGCATCGTTGACGAGGACAGGTCGGAAGTCGATGGCTATCTCTACCCGGCCTCGATGTTCGTACCTATTGCGCTGCCGGAGGCGGCAGAGCAGGTCCTGAGAACAGCGTGATTCACTTCCGTCAGCGAAAGCGCCGCTGCTATCTACCTCAGCTTGCCGCATTACCGGCAATGTCGAAGCACGGCACATTGGCCTGCACAAGTGGAGCGATACGAGCGCAGCCGTGCGCGGTCGGTCTCACATCATCAGCACAACCCTGTAAGAATCGGGCTTGATAGTATGCTCGAAAGCCCGGGTTGCCTGCTGAAGGGGATAAACCTTGGTAATGAGAGGCTTGAGGTCAAGAGCCTTGCTGGAAAGGAGCGCGACGGACCGAAGCATGTCTTCGTGGTCCTGGCCGACGGTGCCGGTTAGGGTTATCTCTCGACCGTGGAACAGATTGGGATCGAGGGATACCGTGGTCCCACGAGGATGCACACTGGCGAAGCAGTGAACGCGGCCAGCCTTGGCGGCGACGCGCACGGCGTCCTCGACGACCGAGGCAAGGCCGACGGCGACGAAGGTGACGTCCGCCCCGTGCCCGGAGGTGATCTCCTGAATGCGTGCGGCGAAGTCCTCATGGGCAGGGTCGACGACGAAGTCGGCGCCAAGGTCGCGGGCTTTGGCGGCGCGTGCTGGAATTATCTCGCTAATGACGACCGTGGCCAGCGCCCTTTTGGCAAGCATTAGGTGGAGCAACCCCATCGTGCCGGCACCCACGATGACGACGACGTCGCCGGGCCTGATTTGGGCCTTGCGCACGCTGCGCAAGACACACGCCAGAGGCTCGGCCAGCGCTGCCTCCGCGAAGGCCAGATCGTCGGCGACCCTGAAGATGCGATGGCCGTCGGCCACGAGATACTCGGCGAACCCGCCAGGGCCCACCGGCTCGCCGCCAGAGCGATTCAGCCAGAGCACGCTGTCGCAAAGGTTATCGTAGCCTCGGCGACACGCCTCGCATTGGTGGCAACGATTCAGGTTGTCCAGGCCCAGCGAGACGTGGTCGCCGGGCACAACTTTGGCCAGGACACCCGGGCCAACGCTTTCGACGATGCCGGCTACCTCGTGGCCGGCGAGCATTGGATACAGGCCCGTCTGGTCACGGCCAGTGAATAGGCGCTGGTCCATGGTGCAGATGCCGCACGCTTTGACCCGCACCAGAACCTGGTGCGGGCCGGGCACCGGAACGGGCGCCTCGGCGATTTCGACGCGCCCGGGGGCGACGATCACGGCCTTTTTCATCGTTGTCGCCATTCGTCCGAGCCTCCTCGCTCGCCGGAGCCCTGGTAGGGACGTTGCACGCAACGTCCCTACCAGGGGAACTTAGCGCAGCTTCTTCATCGCTTGCTCGACGGTGGCACCGTCGTGGATAATGGCGGCCAGGGCCGCCGTCATACGCTCAGGGTGCTGATGGGACCAGATGTTTCGGCCCATGGCGACACCGGTGGCACCCGCGTCGACCGCCTCGCGGGCGGTGCGCAACACGTCAGCCTCATCTTCCATCTTGCCGCCACCAAGCACGACCACCGGCACGAAGCAGGACACGAGGGCGGAACGAAAGCCCGCTACAGTGCCGGAGTATTGGGTCTTGACGATGTCGGCGCCCAGCTCGGCGCCGATCCTGATGGCGTGGCCGATGGCCTGCGGCTTTCGGGCATCCTCGCCACCCTCGAAACCCTGCGGCAGCATCTCGGCGAGCAACGGCAACTGCCAGCGCTGGCATTCGGCGGCAAGCTCGGCCAGGTGCCTTAGCGTGGCGTGCTCGAAACGGGAGCCGGGGAAGCCCATGCAGGCAATACAATCGGCGCCGATTCTCAGGGCGTCTTCTGCCCGGTAAAGCAGACGTGCCTCGCCGGCGTCGCCGCCGGCCACCCTATCCACCCGCAAGATCAGCCCCGCCTGGCCGATCTCGGCGGCGAACGCGGTGGCGATGCCGAAATTGGCCATTATCGCGTCGGCACCGCCGGCGAGCACCCTCTTGATTGTGTCGCCCGGCCGTTCCAGTCCAGGCACCACGCCCAGCGCTGTGCCGTGGTCCATCGCCACGATCAGCGTCTTCCCGTCGGTGCGAAAGATCCTCTTCAACCGATGCAGTTTGCCGCTATCCATTGTACCGTCCGGGGGCGCGATGAATCAAGGACGTGATGAATCAAGGGCGTGATGAATCACGCCCCTACCAGCGTCGCGGTTTGCCCATGTCACGCAGTAGACGTGCTCGAAATTCCTGTCCAGGACGCAGCACTTGCCGCAGTATGTGCACCGTCTTATTTCTTTCGCACGACCGGTGGCGGCCTTGTCGGGCCATTCGGGATCGGCGAGCAGAGGCCTGGCGAGGCCGATCAAGTCGGCTTTGCCCTCGCGCAGGATTTTCTCTGCCAGGTCGGGCATCGGAATCTTGCCGGCGGCTATCACGGGCGCCCTGACGCTCCGCTTTATCTCCGCGGTCAAGTAGACGTTGACGCCATCCGGCATGTGCTCAGTGGGCATCGCGCGCGAGCCGCTGTAGCCGCTGTAGCGGGGGCCGTCCTCGGGCCGGCCGCCGACGGACACGCTGATGTAGTCGAGACCGGCGTCATCCAGGCGTCTAGCGACGATAGTGGAATGCTTTAGCGTGTTGCCTCCCAGAATGAAATCGTCGGCGTTGATGCGACAGCCGACGACGAACTGATCCCCAACCTCCTGCCTCACGCGGTGGTACACTTCGAGTGGCAGCCTCAGCCGACCCTCGATGCCGCGCCCGTAGACGTCGCTCCTGTCGTTGCCGGCGAGGGACAGAAAAGAGGCAAGCGTATAGCCGTGGGCCATATGGATCTCCAGGGCATCGAAGCCCGCCTCCTTGACGCGTCGCGCCGCGCTGCCGAAATCGTCGACAACTTGCTTGATATCGTCAAGCGAAAGATTCCCGGGCATTTCCCGATAGCCGTTGCGCGCCACCCGTAGGAAGTGAACCAACTGGATGCCAGCTTTGGTCCCGCCGGCGTGAATGCGCTCGGTGAGCGTGCGCAGGCCCGGGATGAACCTATCGTCGTAGATGCGAAGAAGACGGCCGCTTTTCCTGTTCAAGATGCCGGCCGCCTCCACGACGATGAGTCCTATGCCGCCCTTCGCGCGTTGGCCGTAGTGATCCAGCACGAAGTCGTTGACAAAGCCATCGTCGGTGGCGTGGTTCATCACCATCGCCGGCATCACCAGGCGGTTGCGGAGCTGCAGGTGGTTGATGGTTATGGGGTCAAACAACAGCATTAAGCCTACCTGTACGCCCCCAACTGCTCGGCAGCATATTTGGCAAACGAGTGGTCCACTAGCACGTTTATGTCGCTACGATCCTTCTGGAGGCTGGCAAGGATACCCAGTGCAATGGCAATGAGTCGAATGCTAGGCCGTGACATTTTGGCTGTCCTCCCTTCTTTTTAGAGCGTCCGTTACTTTCTGCCGGGTAATCGGCAGACTGGTGATGCGCACGCCTACAGCATCGTAGACGGCGTTGGCAATAGCCGGCGTAATGGGCACCGTCGCCACCTCCGAGATGCCCTTGGCTCCCAGTGGCCCGTTGGGATCGGGGTCTTCGACGATGAGACATTCGATCTCCGGCGCGTCTTTGATCGTCGGAATGTGGCACTGGCCCAGATTCTTGGTGAGTGGGATGCCTTTCTCCAACCTGTACTCTTCCTTCAGCGCGTATCCCAGGCCCATAATGGTGGCGCCCTGCAACTGGCCTTCTATCTTCGAGGGGTTCAGGATGCGGCCGACGTCGTGAGCGGCAATTACCTTGAGAACCTTAACCGCGCCCGTCCTCTCGTCCACCTCGACGATGGCGACGTGCGTGGTATAGGCGTAGGATGGATAGTTTCGGTACTCCTCGGCGCTGATCTGAGAACGATCCAGGACCTTGCCGTCGCGCGTGGCAGGATTCCCAAAGAATCGAACGTCGAGGTCAGAGAAGGTGTAGGTCTTCGGCGCAACGTAGAAGTAGTCCGCCCGAAGGACCTCTCCCTCTTTTGCTGTAAACTGCCCCAACTCCCCTAACGTCAGAAGGACGCTGTCCCCGGCCACCACGCGGTCGTCCTCGATGGCCAGTTCTTCAATCGGAACATCGTATCCCTGCGCCACGTATGACAGTACTCTGTCACGGAACAGGCGGGCCGCGCCCAGGATGGCGTTGCCGGCGCAAAAAGTCTGTCTCTCACCGGCCGCGATGCCTGTGCACCGGGGCACGAGGTCTGTATCTCCGGTGATCAGCTTAATCCTGTCGTACCCTACGCCAATTACTTCCGCGGCCAACTGAGCCAGGATGGTGCGATTCCCCTGGCCCATGTCCACTGTCGAAACCCGTGCCAGGACGTCTCCCTCCTCGGTCAGCTCGACGATAGCGCCCGCGTCGTCCACGGTCCCTTTGCCCTGGCCCACGTTCTTGAACCCTGCCGCCACGCCTATACCGATCTTCTTGTCGCTCTTGACGGAAGACATCGCCCGCAGGCTGGCGCGGGCGGCCTCCAAGGTCTCCTTGACAGGCACGCTGGCCCTCAGGATCTCCCCGGTAATCGTCGACTTGCCGACCTCCAGCGCGTTGCGGAGGCGCAGCTCGAAAGGATCCATCCGGAGCTTGCGGGCCAGAATGTCCAGGCACGATTCCATCGCGAAGGCCACCTGGTTGATCCCCAAGCCGCGCATAGCCCCGCCATTGCCGTTGTTGGTGTGTACCGCCAATCCCTCGATGCGTACGTTGGGCACTACGTAGGGCCCGCACGCGAAAACGCAGGCCTGCTCGAGAACACGGAGGCTCAGATTGGTGTAGGGGCCGGCATCCAGCACGATGTTTGCTTCCACCGCCGTCAGGGAACCGTCTTTGGTGGCGCCCACCTTGTAGTGAAGCGCCGAGGCGTGTTTCTTGGTGGACATAAGCAACGACTCGGCGCGAGTCAGCGTTAGCTTGCAGGGCCTGCCGGTGCGCAACGCCGCGAGAGCCGCTAGAGCTGGTGCAGTTATGTCTGTCTTGCCGCCGAACCCACCGCCCAGAGGCGTGCAGACGATCCGCACGGATTCCTGGGAAACGTTCAAGAAGGTCGCGATCCCGATGCGACTGACGAAAGGTCCCTGCGTGGGGCAGTGGATCGTGACCCGTCCGTCCGGCGAGGGAATCGCCACGGCGGCCTCCGGCTCCAGATAGCCGTGTTCTACAAAGGGCGTGGTATAGTCCCCTTCGACGACGACGTCGGCCTGCGCGAAACCCTTCTCCACATCGCCGACGGCCGCCAGGTGTACGTGAGCGCACACGTTGCCCTGTTGGCTTAGCCTGGGGGCGTCCGCCCTCAGGGCCTCCTCCGGGCTGGAAACAACCGGGAGGGTACGATACTCCACATCGACGGCGTCGCGCGCCTGTTCCGCTTCTGCCAGGCTCTCGGCGAAGACCGCCGCGACCACATCGCCCAGGAAACGGACCCTCGTGTTGGCGAGGACCGGTTGATCCGGCACCAGCGCGCCGAAGGTCTCGCGTCCCGGCACGTCCCCGGCCGTCAGCACGGTGGCTACGCCAGGCATCCTTTCGGCCTGGGAGGTGTCGAGGGCAAGGATCTCGGCGTGAGGGTGTCGAGCCAGCAGGACTTTGCCAAAGAGCATCCCGTCCGCATAGATGTCGTCGGCAAACTCCAGCTCTCCCGTAGCCTTGAGCTCGCCCTCCTTATCGGGCGCCGAAACGCCCACTAGTTTGCCAACGTACCGGGTTGGGGCCTCGGGGCCGGCTTTGCCGATCAGCACCCTGGCCGCACTCTGAACGGCCTCGATGATCTTGAGGTAGCCCCCGCAGCGACACAGGTTCAGGCGAAGGGCTTCCCTTATCTCCTGTGTCGAGGGCTGAAGGTTGCGGTCGAGCAAGGCCTTGCCGGAGATGACCATGCCCGGGATGCAGAAGCCGCATTGGATCGCACCGACGTCGATGAGGGCTCGTTGCAGGGGGTGCAGTTGCCCATCTTGCGCAATACCCTCGATGGTCTCCACCCGTTTGCCCTTAGCTTGAGCCAACTTCAACAGGCAACTACGTGTGGGCTGGCCATCCACGAGTACCGTGCAGGTTCCGCAGTGTCCTTCGCTGCACCCGTTCTTGGTGCCCGTGAGGCGCAGGTGATCACGCAAGAAACGCAGAAGGCTAAGCTCGGGGGGCGCGTGGGCTACGGTGAGCTTTCCGTTGACGTACAGCTCCATCGGGACGCCTCCTTCACAAGCCTAGCCTTGCATCCTATTACGGTTGCCTAGGTTACGACCGTTACCTTACATAATGTAGGGGCGAACGGCGTTCGCCCTAACGGTCCTTCGATCTGACAGACATTCCCGTCCAGGCTGCAAAACGTCGGTCAGGTATGCCCTCATCGGTGTACAAGTCGAATTCTCACACGTGCGTACCAACGCTGAGGGCGAACGCCGTTCGCCCCTACGTTAACTGCGTCCCCAGCCGATATCCGTTGTATCGGCACTGATCTCAAGTCGATGCGCGTGAGACCACCCGCCGGGTCGTCTCTACATTGGGTTGTAGATGACCACCTTCAGCCGGCTGGGGCTGAAGGCGTTGCACGGGTTTCTTTCGGACGGGCAGTTGGAGATGGCCAGTATCACGTCCATCTCGGCCAATAGGTCGATGTAGTCCCCGGGTTTGCTGACCGGCTCCTGAATCATGAAGGAACCGTCGGGCGCGTAGGGGGCGTTCATAAAGGGACAGAAACAGGCGTCGACCTGAATATCTGCACCCGTGAGTCCGTAGCCCTTCATCGCGGCGATGAGGTTGTCGCGGCAGTTGACGGTGCCATGCACGCCGTACCGCACAGCGTTGACCTCCTCGTTGCAGAAGCCGCCACCGAACCAGTGCACGCCGCAGGTGTCGTCGACGATGGTCGCCAGCTTCTTGCAGTACTTGGACCAGATGGAGTCTCCTTTGCCTATTTGCCATCTCTTGTGGACGAGCATAATGTTGGTGCAAGAAGAGCAGTCCTCGAGATCGCTGGCATCCCAGAGGATCACGTCGGCAACCTGCTGCCCCTCGACGTCGATGATGCGGATGACCTGGCCCTTCTTCACCTCGCGGCCGGGCAGGTAGCCTCTTGCGGGCAGCAGTATCTCCTCGACGACTTCGCCGGGAACCACCGCCTTTTGCTGAATGAAAGATAGATCGCCTTCCAGAGGGCCTCTAGCCAACGTATTTTCTCCTTTCCGTCAGTGTGAACTACCGCCCACCCCGGAAGATGCCCGGGTACAGCACGTCCTCGGCGCGACCACCGCCAGCCGGAGGCGTGTACTTTTCCACCAGCACCTTCAGGGACGAGATGCGGGTATTGCGAGCGTGCTCGGCGACGACGCGCCCGTCGACCATGATCAAATTGATGGAAGGCGTGTCGCCGTACTCGATGCAGGCCAGGCCGTTGTCGGTGCAGGCATCGTCCGCGGGATGGACAACCACGAGATCGGCCGGTGCGCCAGGGCGAATCAAGCCGACGTCCAGCTTGTAGACCTTGGCGACGTTGCCGGTCGCGAAGGCCCAGGCCTGGGCGGCCGGTATGCCGTGCACAGAGGAGATGTCCACCACGGTGCGCAGGATGGCGTTGGGCACCACGCCGAAGCAGGTGGGGGTGTCCGATCCCAGCAGCAGCCGATGCAGCTCGCCACGCTCACGCAGCAGTCGAATGACCCTGTGGCCAACTGCCGTGTTGCCGGAGTAGATCACTTCCAGCATTACCTGCGACTGCGTGATCGTCTTCTCGATCTCCGGCCATGGTGCTGCTGTGGAGCCGCCGTTAACGTGGACGAGCAGGTCGGGCTCGTAGCGGAGGACGCTCTCCGCCGTGATAAGCGAAACCGAGCCGGGGATGGACTTGGCCCCCAGGTGCACCGGAACGGTCCAGCCCAGGTTGCGCGCGATGCGCACCATGGCAAGGACCTCCTCGGGATCGGTGATGCCGGCGCCGCCGATCTCGGCTATCGTGCGCACGCCGGCCTCGTGCATCTCGCGGAAATCCGCCTCGTCGAGCCCGCTCTCCAGGATCACCGAGCCGCCGTGAACCTTCATGCCGCCGGGGCGAAAGTTCTGGTAGGTGTAAGCCAGGGTCAGCGACAGCGCCTTAGTAGCCTTGCCCAGGGGCGGCATGCCCTGCACGTGGGCTGCGCCCTGGCTGATGGCGGTGGTGACGCCGGCCTGTAGCGCCCCCTCCATCCAGCCGAACGCGGTCTGGCGCGGCGTCCAGTCGCCCACGACCACGTGTACGTGGGGATCGATCAGTCCTGGCGCCACGGTCATTTGCTGGATGTCCAGCACTGTATCGGCGTTGGTCAGATCGAGTCGACCGGCGTAGCCGATGGCAGCAAAGCGGCCGTCCTCGACGACGATGGTGTCACCGGGCAGCAGGGGCTCGCGCAGATCCCCCGATACGATGGCGCCAGTATTCTTCAGGACCGTCTTCGACATGGTGCCTCCTTACTTCAGGCCCATTAACCTGGCCAGGTTGTGCCCGAAGATATCTTCGCGATCCGCCTCGCTCATTTTGACCCCCAGCGGCCCGTCCCAGCACAGCACCTCGAGGGTGCGGAGGCCGACGCCGATTTCGGTGTAGGGGCTGTCGGAGCCGAAGACGAGCTTGCTGGCGCCCAGGGTGGTGATGCCCTCTTTCAAGCGGTTGAGATGTGCCCAATCGGTGCCCAGGAATACGTTGTCGTGCTTCCGCGCCACCTCGATGGCCTCGTGAGAGTAGCCTATCATCTGGATGCCAAAATGAGCCAGCATAATGGGGACGTCGGGGAAATCCTCGGCCACAGGGCCCAACAGGGAGGGCATAGAGTAGGGCGGCTCGCCCGTATGCACCAGAACGGGGATATTGAACCGGCGGGCCTGCTCCAGAATCGGATAGGTCAGGTCCTTCTGCTTGTTGGGCCAGTACCGGTGGAAAGCCGGATGGAGCTTGATGCAGCGGAACCCTTCCTCGGTCACCAGCCGCTCGAGCTCACGGAAGGCGTTCTCCAGGCCGTAGTGCGGGTTGATCATCATGCAGCCCACCAGACGATCGGGGTGCTTTCGCACGGCCTCTACGACGTACTCGTGCTGCTTGGGAATATCCCAGTCGGGTAGAATGGTCACTCCCGGCGTGGGTTGGCAGAGGGCCAGCCCCACTTTGCGCGTCTCGCCCGCGACCGTGTAAGGGCCGTCCATAAACTCGATCATTTTCTCGGCGGTGAAGGGCGGGTAGTTCCACGACGGCTCGGGAACGTCAAAGATGTGCGCGTGTGAATCGATGATGATGTCGTATTGCTCGTATGCGGGCCTCTTTTGAGGCATCAGTCTTCCTCCTTAGATGTTCCATTTCTCCCTGATCTTGGCCCGGTACTCTTCGTCGAACACGTTGACGGGTGGGAAGTGCTTGAACGTGGCATATGGGCGACACGCGTCGATGACCAGCCGGGAGTTGATCGGGTAGCCACTCTCGCGCACCTCCGCCGGCGTCGACGGATCGATGGGGCTCGTCCAGAGGCCCCGCACGATGTCCACGTTGTCCACGTTCGTCCTGGTGCCCAGCGCCCACAGCACCTGCTCGGTGTCGGTAATGTCGATGTCGTCGTCCACCACGATGGTGAGCTTGCCGCCGTAGCAGCCGGCACGGCACGCGGTGGCCGCCAGGCCGACCTGTTTGGCGTGGCCGGCGTACTGCTGTTTGATGGAAACGACGAGGATGGAAGGGCCCCCTTCCATCGCCAACTGCCAAACACCCTTGATGCCCGACATGCCGCAGCCTTCCAGTTGGTCCCACACCGCACCGGCGATCTTGAACGGCAGGGCGAAGTCGTTATCGGCCGGGGGCCGCACGGGCGGTGAGCCACCGAGGATGGGGTCGTTCCTATGTAGCACCGACTTCACCTTGACCACAAACCAGGACTTCTTGAAGGTGGCGGAGTAGTAGCCGCCCCACTCGCCAAAGGGCCCTTCGTCGCCCGCCTCGACGCTGAGCGGCGGGATCTCGCCCTCGTAGGCGATCTCGGCGTTAGCCGAGATCGGCAAGCCGGTATGAGGGCCCTTGACCACCTTCACCGGCGCGCCCATAAAAGAGCCGACGAACTCGTACTCGCCCATGCCCCAGGGCATCGAGGTCATCGACGCCGCCCAGACCATTGGGTCGGGCCCCACGATCACGGCCACGGGCGCGCTCTGGCCCCTGGCGTGATACTTGTCGATCATAATACGGCCGTGCTTGCCGTGGTTGGCCAGTACACTGGTGGCCTTGCCGTCACCGTAGCACATCGTGCGGTAGGTGCCGAGGTTGACCCACCCTTCCTCCGGATCCTTCGTGATCACGGCGCACATGGTGCCGATGTAGCGTCCGCCATCGCGCTCGTGCCATTTCGGCACCGGGAACTTGAAGAGGTCGACATCGTCGCCGGTGATCACATTCTCCAGAATGGGGCCATCGCCCACTTCTTCGGGAGGAACCGGCCTATATTCTTTGCACTTCTGGCGCCAGAGCTTCAGCAGCTCTGTGCCGCCAAGCTCCATAGGAAAACCCAGGGCGAGCGCGCTCCTCTGGATAGTAATGACGCCGTTGGAGAACACGCGGTAGCCCTTCGCGTAGCCGGGAACGTCGTCGAACAGCAGGGCCGGGCCCCTCTTCTCGCTGATCAGCTCGGTTATCGCGCCGATCTCCAGGTTCCAATCCGCCCCGTCGATCTTCCTCAGCTCGCCGATCTCGTCACAGGCCTGAATGAACTCGCGCAGGTCGTCGTACGCTCTCAACGTCTACCTCCAAAGATACTCTTATTTATCCGCCAACGCGGCCGACGTTTGACCACCGGGTAGAGACGACCCGCCGGGTCGTCTCTACAGCGCTACCTTCTACAGCAACCTCTTGATGCTCTGCTTGATCTCCTCTGGGAAGGTGAGGGTGGGAGCAAACTTCGCTATGGGCTTGGTCGCGTCGATGCCCAGTTTGTCCGAGCGTGCGTCCTCCGTGCTCGAGGGATCGAGAATGACGCCCATTCCTCCAGGGGTTATGTTCACGCCTCCCGCTGCCTGCAAGCGAGTGGACATCGCCCAGAGCACCTCCGGCTCGTTGAAGACGTCGACGTCTTCGTCCACCACCGCCACGAGCTTCAGGCAGTGATCTATGCCGAATGCGGTGAAGATGGCCTGCTTGGCCTGTCCCTCGGCCGTCTTCTTGATCGAGATGTAGGCGTGGAAAATGCCGCAGCCAGAGTGTGGGACGTGGACCGCTTTCACGTTGGGGAGAGAGCGCCTGAGCGCCTCCAGCAGGTCACCCTCGCGGTGCACGGCCAGGACGGTATTGTGCTCCGCGCAGTAGCCGGGACACACGCTCTGGTAGATGGGGTTGTTTCGATGGGTGATCGCCTTGACGCGGAAGACGTGCTCCGTGCTGCGGAAGCAGGCGTAGCCGGTGAACTCGCCGAAGGGCCCTTCTGGCTCGCGCACGCCGGAGAGTATCTCGCCCTCGATGACTATCTCCGAGCCCGCGGGCACGGTAAGGTCTATGGTGCGGCACTGCACAACCTCCAGAGGCTCCTGGAAGAGACCGCCCAGCAGCTCAAACTTGCCCTCGTGGTAGGGCATCAGCGCCATCGAGCCAAGGGAGAGGACGGGGTGATTGCCGATGATCACGGCGGCCTCTAGATGCTTACCCATTTCCTCCGCACGCCGCTGGTACTCCCATATCCTCTTGCGCGAGTGTAGGCTAATGCCCAGCCTGTTCTTACCCTTGAGCTGCATGCGATGGTAACCCAGGGTGCTGGCGCCAGAGTATGGGTCCTTGGTGACGACAAGCCCCGCCGTGATGTAGGGGCCGCCGTCGATGGGGAAATGAGTGAGAATGGGCAGACGCTTCAAGTCCACCTGGTCCCCGATGTACACATTCTCTTGCAGAGGTGCTTCGCTCAGGAGTTTGGGCTCCGGCCTCGTCTTGCTGCGGTGACTATATACGTCGACCAACTCGCTGGCGCCGATTCCCAGGGAGGCGGCAATACGTTTCCTTGTGCCGATCACGTTGGTCATCACCGGTATGTCGTAGCCCTTAACGTTCTCGAACACAAGGAGCGGGTAGTAATGCATCTTTTCGTACTCCATCATCAGTGCGGTGATTTCGTACTCCGGCTTTACCTCCTCCTTGAAGCGCTTGATCACCGACGGATCGGTCTCCTCGATCAACTTGATAAAGCTGCGGAAATCCTGGGCCAACTGAGCTTCCTCCAATTCTACCTGTACGGTCCCAACTGTTCTACAGCATATTTCGCGAAGGAGAGGTCTACCATCAGGTTCATGTCGATTTTCTCCTTCTGGTAGCCCTTGACCACGTACCAGTCCTGGTCGAATTCCAGGCTCTTGACCAGCACTTCCCCATTGGGGCTGATGCCCGCCATAGTCATCTTGCCGTAGATGCTCTTGTCCTTAACGGCGGTGTTCTTCACCAGGATGTCCACGATCTCGTCGAAGGCCGCCTTGTTCTTTTTCACGAAGGCGTCGTTGTAGTAGCGAGCAGCCTTCAGATAGGCCACCATAAAGCGCCGACCTGCCTCCGGTTTTTCCTTCACGAAGTTTGGAGAGTACATCACGACAGCCTGCTGGTGGTTGGGATAAAAGTCGTTGCTGCGCTTGAACAGCTTGGCGATCTTCTTCTCCTCGAAATCGGTGATATAGGACTCGATAATGATGGCGGCGTCGATGGCCTTGCCGGCGAATGCGGCACCCATACTGGTGAAGGGCATCGTGGCAATCTGGACGTCCTTGAGCGTGAGGCCGGCCTTCTGTAGAGCCAGGTCGAGCTCGACGTGACCGCCGATCCCTTCGGCGGCGATGGCGACCTTCAAGCCTTTGAGGTTGGCGTAGTCCTTGAATCTCCCGCTGTCCCAGATGTCCTGGCGGACCATCATGCCCTGGTAGCTTTCATTGGCAGGCACCGAGCCCTTGTCGGCCACGATCTTGATGGGGATCTCCCGGCTCACGGCGTTGAAGAGGCCGGCGCTGGGCGAGCCGCCGCCGATATCCAGTTGGCCCGCGGCCAGGGGCGCCACCATCCTGGCGGCCGTGTCAAAGACCGTCATCTCGACCTGGAGCCCCTGCTCTCGGAAGTATCCCTTGTCGTTGGCGATGAAGAAAGCGGCGTCGGAGCTACCCGTTACTACGCCAAGGGTGACTTTGACTTGATCTTTCGGAAGTGGCGCCTGCGCCTTGGGCGCCGCCGTGGGCGAAGCCGCCGACGCAGCCGGTTTCTGCGTCGCCACAGGCGTTGCCGCCGGGGCGGCGGGCTTCGGCGCCGCGGCCGTGGCCGCCGGAGCGGTGGGTTTCGTCGGCTCCGCCGCCTTCGTGGGTGTTGGAGTCGGCTGCGCCGTCGTGCAAGCCGACAGCAGCATCAGCAGGCCCAGCGCAACTCCGGTTATGCGAGTGCCAAGCGTCGACAATTTGGTTCCTCTTTGCTTTCAGTCTAATACGGCAGAATCATTCTTCTGGTCGCCTCCGGCGATACGGTTATCGCCTCAACCGGGCAATCTAGCTCGCACAGATAGCACGTGGTACAATCGCCCGGAAAGGCGAGGTAGGCCAGTTCCCCAGAATCGTTCATCCTTATCACGTCCATGGGACAACTATCCACACAAATGCCACAGCCGGTGCACAGGTCTTCGTCTATCTTCTGGATTCCCATGACTTACGCCTCCTTTTCCTCGAATGAGAACTGGACGGGATGGGGCTTCTGCCCGTAGGTGCCTGGCTTGACCGGATACCGGTACATAGGTATATGCTCCAGACGAACGTCTACCCCGCCGTTGCTGCGGCGGAGCACTATCCACTTCAGCCAGTTGTCGTCATCGCGATACGGATACTCCTCGCGATAGTGCGAGCCGCGACTCTCGGTCCTCTCCAGTGCCGCCTTGAACACCAACTCGGCGCACTGCACGTAGTTGCGGGCCTCGTGCGCCTTCACCAGCTCGTGTGGATTCGGTGCGCTCAGCCCGGTCAGGGCGCCCTTGATATCCTCTAGCTGCGCCAGCACCTTGTTGATCCTCTTCTCGTGCTTGAAGGTGCTGTACTCGGCCGGGACTGTGGTCTCCATCACGCGGTCGAAAACGTCGTCGGGCCTCACACCGGCCTCACGTTCCAGCGGCGCGAAGGTCTGATCGAGCAAGGCCTGTGCCTGGTCCTGCTGCACAGGTACCTGGCCAAAGACCTTGGCGTAATTGGCCGCGTTCTCTCCGGCGCGATGGCCCGAGACGCAGCAGTAGGCGAGGTTGACTCCACCGACGGAGTACGTGCCGTGGGGGAGTATCTTCGTCGCCCCGCCGGCGCCGTAAAGGCCTGGGATGCTGCTCTCGCAGTAGGTATTGACCCATAGTCCTCCATCCCCGCAGGTGCCGAACACGCCGTTGAACGGGGTGAGCTCGACCACGTCCTTGTTCAGGTCGACGCCGAGCTTGTCGAAGATCAGCATAGCCCGGGGGACAACTCTGCGGAACCGGGCGATGCCCTCGGGCGTGAAGTCGCGCATATCGCAGTAGATGGGGCCGCGGCCTTCGAGCACTTCTTTGCAGAAAGCCTGCGTAAGGGTGCTCAGAAGCGATCTCTCCATCAGCGCCGGATCGTACTTCGCCATAATCCTCTCGCCCCGCGCGTTGACGAACTTGGCGCCCAGGTTCTGGATCATGTTCAGACAGGCGAACCAGTACCTGCGCCCCCAGCCCTGCAGGTGGCCCGCGGTGTTGAACTCGACGCCGATGAGATCGGCGCCGGCGCGGAACCCCATACCGTGGCCGTCGCCGTTGATATTGTCGACGTACATCCCACCGCGCTTGGGGTGGATGCAGCCGGTGGAGACCACTGTAGCCTTGGCCTCGAAGACGTAAGGCTCGCCCGAGCGACAGTCAAAACCCACGGCGCCCACGGCCTTGCCCTGGGTGGGATGCAGGCCGTCCGAGGTGAGCAGGTCGGTGACGGCCACCCTCTCGACCAGCTTGACCTTTTTCTTGAGGACCTGCTTGCGCATCATCTCCATCATTTTCTGGCCGTGGAACATCAGCATCCGCGTGTTGACGTGGCCGCGCCCGACGATGCGGGCCAGGCTGCCGTCGGCCTCGCGCTCGAAGTCGGTGCCCCAGCTTTCCATTTCCTGGATGCGCGCGATCTGGTCGGTCAGCATAACCTGGACCCAGTCCTGGTCGGCGAGGAAGTCGCCCCTCTCGACAAGCTCTTCCAGCCAGGCCTGGAGGTCGTCACCAGGCATAGGGGCGAGCATGACGCCGGCAGCGGAGGTGCTGGCGCCGCTGCGTGACACCTGGGCCTTGTCAACCAGAACGACGTTATCGGTGAAGTCGGCGGCGCGGACGGCGGCCCAGGTGCCGGCCAGGCCACCGCCAATCACCAGCACGTCGGCCTTGACTGTCTTGCCAGTGCCGCTATTGGTCATTAGATGCCTCCCTTTCTCCGTGATTTACGCAAGCAACACTTGCCAGTCGGTCGGCCACGCGCAGGCTAAAGCCTGCGGCTACAAGTTGCGGGCCAGCGGCCGGAGCTTGTAGCCGCACCTTTCAAGGTGCGCGGCCTGTCTGCCCTGGCGATGCCTCCCGCCATCCGTGGCCCCGGCCCATTACCTTACCCCGTACTCGCTCCACCGCGACAGAACGATGTCGCGGACCTCCTGGGGCCAGCCGTTCTCGAAATCCATAATCGTGGGCACCTCCTCCGCTGGCCAATCGGGAGGGAAGGTGGCGTCCAGGGCCACCCGGGCGCCGCGCCATCGCTCGCGCTCCGCCTGGCTCAGGAACGGGAAGAGGTGCTGGCCGGGGGCGTCTTTCTGCACGTGGATGCCCTTGGACGGGTGCAGGCGGGACGTCAGGCACCAGAACACCTCGTCCAAATTCGTCACGTCGACGTCCTCGCCGACCAACATGACGTAAGGGCGATACAGCCCGGCCTTGGACGACCAGACCGCGCCGGCCACGGAATGGATGAAGCCCGCGTACTGAGACTTGGCGGCGACGATAGGGCACAGGCTGGGGGGCGGGCAGTATATCGCTTTGAAGGGGATACCCTGTTGGCGCAGCGCGTCGCCAAGGAGGGCGCTGGTGATCACCGAGTTCATAATGGCGACCTCATCCCAGGGCTTGCCCATGTTCGACATCGTGAGAATGGGGTCATTGCGGTAGGTGATGCAGTCGACGTGGATGACCGGGCGGCGGAGCCTGCTGCCCGCGGCGTAGCCGGTGAACTCGCCAAAGGGGCCCTCCCAGTCTCTTTCGCCGGGAACGACGTGGCACTCGAGCACGATCTCGGAGCTGGCCGGGACGTAAAGGTCGTTTGTCTCACAGCGCACCACCTCCACTGGCTCGCCCTGAAGCGCCCCGGCGAAATCGGCTTCGTCCTTTTGCGCGGGAACGCCGGAGTCGGCTGCGATGGCAGAGACGGGATCGATGCCGATGGCGATGGCCATGGGCATAACCTGGCCCCTGGCCTCGAATTTCTGATAGAAGATGCCCGGGCCGTGCTGTCCCGGCAGGGCGAGCCACCCCAGGCGCTTCTCGTCCAGTACCATGTGACGGTACGTGCTCCAGTTGACCCAGCCCGTATCCGGATCCCTGTTCACGTCGACGTGCCAGGTGCCGATGAAGCGACCGCCATCGGTGCCGTGGATCTTGGGCACCGGGAAGTCCAGGAGGTTCACGTCATTGCCCGTGACGATGTTTTCCTTGCAGGGCGCCCAATCCACAACCCTGGGCGGAATGGCCTCGTTGGCCTTGCGCCCGAACCAGTCGATAAGGTCGAGGACGGGAGTCTCCTTGGGCAAGCCTAGGGCGAGGGAGAAGATACCGTGCACCGGTTTGGTTGGGCCTACGACGTTGGCCATGATGCGGTGGCCAGGATAGCCCCTGACGTTGTCGAAAAGGATGACCCCGCTCTTGCGGTCGATGGCCCGGCGGCTTATGGCGCCGACTTCCAGGTCCCAATCGACCTGGGCGGAGACGCGGTTAAGCTCTCCGTGTTCTTCCAATTGCTGAATAAACTGCCTGAGGTCCTTGTAAGCCACGCTAGCCTCCTTGGAGAAGTTCGGCAGGGGAAACCACTTCTTGGGCAGGGTGCCCGGCCCCCTACGCTCCACGCGGGCGCTCAATAAGACGCAGCCAAGCCGCGTCGCCCCAACACACGAATTCTTGCCAGCCCCGGTCAGTCGAGACACGGTTGGCAACGAAGGGTATGTTATTCCACCTTTGAGTGTTTGTCAAGCAATTTGCTCGTTTTGGCATTGTCACAATCCGTCGAGGCCGAGGAGCGGCTCAGCAGAATGCGCGCCATAATACGAGATGGTCTCCAGTGCCCGCTGTGGTCATCTTCACATTTTCTTGATATCTTCATGTTATCCTCATAGTAGGATTCATAACACGCGTGGGAGTGATGGGGGGTTCATGTTGGGATCCCGCTGAAAGGGCGCTCTATGAACAAGAGGATACTCGTCATAGAGGACGATCGCAAGACTTCCCAATTGATACAGGTTGCTCTCCAGAAGGATAGCTACCGGGTGGCCGCGGCCTATGACGGCAAGGAAGCCCTGGACCTGGCCCGCAAGACCCGCCCGGACCTCGTCATCCTCGACCTGATGCTGCCCGAGATGGATGGACTGGAAGTCTGCCGACAGTTGCGGGCGGAATCAAAGGTGCCCATCATAATGCTCACCGCCAGGAGCACCGAAGACGACAAGCTGCTCGGGCTGGACCTGGGGGCGGACGACTACGTGACCAAACCCTTCAGCTTCAAGGAGTTGCTGGCGCGCGTGCGGGCCGTGCTGCGCCGTGTGTCCAACGCCGAGGAGGAAGACCTTGAGGATATGGTTTTCACCGACCTCGCCATCAGCTTCAGCCGGCACGAGGTCAGCCTGGGCGGCCTGCCAGTGTCCCTCACCCCCACGGAGTTCAATCTCCTGGAGGTTTTCGCGCGCAATCCCGGGCGGACCTTTACTCGCCTTCAGCTAGTCGACCACGTGCTGGGGATGGACTTCGATGGCTACGAGCGAACCGTCGACACCCACGTGATG
>JACQUC010000050.1 GCA_016210495.1 Chloroflexota bacterium | reverse complement strand
GCGGTTTGAGGCGAAGCTTCATTAGTATCATTGTGCCGCGATTGTCAATCACAGGCCTCCCATAAGTTCGAACTAAGCTCCCTAGCGAGTCACATCTACGCAAGTACAGTTGGGCCTTTAGCCACGGAACCGCCTGAGACAGGCTCTTCCTGATCCATCCACGCCGCAGCCTGCCCAACAAGCCCGTATCACGAGCAGATGCAGGACCGCCGCAGGTGTCAGAACTCGAGCGAAAAGGGAGGATTCGCTTCACAGGCTCCATTCCTATTCATCTGGCTAATTGCCAACCGCCAGTTGTCGCCTCATGATCACATCCCTGACCAGCGCCAAGTCCTCGACCCCTATGGACCTGACCAGGAGTGAGAACGCGCCGTAGAACAGGGCTCCAACAAAAATGATGACGAGTACATCGATGCTGTGAACTGACCAGACTGCAAGGCCCATCAGACCGGCCCCAGCCAGCGACTTGACAAACACCTCGAGGAGCGATCTATCGAAGACATTCCACGGCAGAACTCGAGCGCCGACAATCATGATCGCCGTCTCGGCAACAAACGACGCCAGGGCTGCGCCGATACCACCATTGCCGTATAGGTTATGGGTGACTGGAATCAACAGCAGGTTTAGAACGATGTTCAGCACGACACCAGCCGCGGTAGTTTTGGCCCACTGCTGCTGTTTGTCTGCGGCCGCCATCATCGTGCCCAAAACCACCAGGGTGCTGCTAATTGGCAAGCTTGCGGACAAGATGGCCAGCAAGGGTACGGAGTTGGCGAATACTTCCGGATACTTGAGAGCAGATATGATCTTGTCGGAGATCAGAACTGTTCCAACAGACATCGGAAGGGAAAGCACGATACAAAAGTGGAATCCTCTCTTAGAAGCCGAAATCATCCTGCTAGGTGCCGATTTGTGCAGCCGAGAAAGAGCTGGCAATAGCGCCACGCTCAGCAGCAAGGAGGCAAAGTTAAGTGTATTGAAGAGCTGGGAAGCTGCGCCATACCATCCAACCACGGCCTCACTAGTCATAAGTCTCAGCATTGTGACGTCGACGTTGAGGTAAACTGTTGAGATCACAGATGTGAGCAGAAATGGGAAGCCCCCAACCAGCAAGATTCGCCAAACTCGAAGGTCTAGCTCCGGTCTAACCTTTATGCGGACGAGGAAGAAAGACAGGTTTATCGCCAGGCTGACGATCGTGCCCAACAGCAGGACCGAAGCGTACGCTACAACCCCGTGCCCGTTGATCAAAACGAAAATCCCGGCGCCCGACACCACCGCCTTTCCCACGACGTCCGCGACGGCTTGCCACCGCATGTTCTCAATTCCTTGCAGTACAGCCCCTGCCACGTGGTTGAGAGATTGGACGATGGTTATCAAAGCTCCGATGTAAACAACTGTCTTGGTCTGACTAGAGTAGCCGAGGACATTCACGCTCAGGAATACGATGAGGAACACTACGGCCGCCAGAGGCATCCGCATTACCAACGAGTTGAAGAGGTAGCTGCTGATTCTCTCCCTGTCCCGCGCCACTTCCTTGACCAGATAGGTGGGGACGCCGAGCAGGAGAAGCCAAATGAACATGCCGCTGAAGGAGTCGGCAAAGGTGATCTGGCCGAGCCCTTCATCGCCGAGGTAGCGCGGCAGGTACAGAATGAGGACGCCAGTAAAACTCCAGGTAGCTAGTTGCTTCACAAACAGAACTATCACATTAGCCACGACCGTGCGAGCATCCTTCACGACATCTTCTCCAAGGACCTGGATCCAATCCTTTCTTGGGGTCATCTATCGGAGAGGTTTGCACCCTTCCCCGGAGAAACGCCATGGTCCGGGCAGGGTCAAACCTGGCCGTTTTCGTACCCAATCCCAACTACTGGATGCGTGCCAGCAATCGCCGCACAGGCATTGGCACGGCCGACCGGTAGTCGTTGACTACCAGCCAACGATGATTCACTTTGTCCACCAGGCCCAGCGCCTCCGCGACAGTCGTAGTGGTAGACATTCCGGATCTGACGACGAGCACCATCGCATCCGAATATGACACCATCACCCTGGTGTCGCTACAAGAGAGCAGTGATGGCGTGTCCATCACGACGATATTGTGTTTGCTGCGCGCTTCTTGCAACAAATCAGCCATCGCTGACGAACGGATGAGTTTCGACAGTCTTGTAACTCGTGGTCCAGAAGGAACCACCCAAAGATTCTTCAAGGAGGTCGGTCGCGCGATAGCTTGAAGCGATGTGGATCTGGTAAGGCAGTCAACCAAGCCAACGGCATCCTTGATCTCCAGGGATTCGCTCAAACTCGGCCGGAAGGGGTTGCCATCCAATAGAAGAACGTTCTTCTCCGAATCCTGGGCCATGGCCAGCGCCAGCCCCAGTGAAACAGTGGTCTTGCCTTCGCCGTCAAGCGCGCTGGAAACCGCTAGCAACTGGGATTCTGTTGCCTCTAATCGCAGGACAATCGGTGTGCATACGTCTCGCCACATCCCTGCCCACCTAAGCGCCACATCCCACGATTTGCGCTTTTTGGTTGGCGCCTGCCCTGGTGCCGATGGATCAAACCCGGCTGCCGAACGGGCGTCTATTCTTGATCGCGATGCTGTCGTTGCCATTCTCGCTCTTCCCTCCGACCCGTTAATGCCGCGTCTCAAGATGATTGTTGGCGACCAGCGTGCCCACGAACTGTAGGACGGCGTCCTTATTCCTTCTGCTGAGCCTCCCGGCCTTCGGTGCCACCAGACGCGGAATGGTTGCCAGCACCGGAGCGTCCGTTGTGCCGTTCAAATCCTCCCGGTGCCTCACCGTCTTGTCCGCCCACGCCACCGTGATCACGGTGCCCAAACCTAGAACCAGCCCAGCGATGATCCCAACGAGAGTGAAAGTTATGAGCCCCTTCCGTGGAAGCCCTCCAGCCTTCGGGGCCTCCGGCAAGTCGGCGACCCTGAAAGTGCTCTGCCTCATTTGTAGCTCCGCATCGCCGACGAGACGAGTCTGCTCCAGTCGGCCCAGCGCAGCCTCATAGAGCGTGCGATCAAGCGCGTACTGCTTCTCCAGCTCGATGAGCTCTTGCTCTTCAGCACCTGGTCTAATGCCATTTGATGGAGTAGGATGTGTCTCTCGAAAGCGACGCAGCGCTCTGGCGGACGTATCGACGCGTGCCTCGTACTCCTTCACCTCGGCTTGAAGGAAGAAAACGGCTGCCTTCGACTGCTCGGCCTTCCAGACGGTGCTCCTTTCGTTGAACAACTCGATGGCATTGGAAACCAGATTTGCGCCGAGTTCAGGGTCATCTCCCTTGTAATCGACCCTCAACAAGTATGCACCCACGGCTACTGCCCGAAGTGATTTTCGGACTTGCCCCATGACCTGGTCGAGTAATGCATCCGGATCAGTGGATCGCTTGAACGCCAGACTCTGAATAGTTGGGCCTACCATAGGCCACCCGGCGACTGTTGTTTCAGGCCAGGAAGCCTTGGGCCACTCGCCCAGAATCACGGCTTCGTGTAGGCCACTTCTCTTGACGAGGTCCCTCAGGAAAGACTTGGTATCGAGCCATTCATTGAGCGCTTTGGCCTCGAGCTCATTGGGCTGCTGGTAACCTCTGGCAGAAAACATGTTCGACAGCGCGGATGAGTCGACCCAAATCATCGCACTAACCGTGTAGGTATTGCTCGTGAGGATGCCTCCGAGCACACTGAGGGAGGTCACTATGATAATTGGCACCAATATCAGAAGCTTATGCGAAAAGATCGCATCAACGTATCGGTACATTTGCCTCCTCCACTTTGGCGCTTCTAATACGCACCTTTAGCGCTGAGCACCGTCGGAATCGTGCGTAGCAAGATTGTGAGGTCGAGCCCAAGCGACCAGTTATCAATGTAGTAAAGATCCAGGTTCACCATGTCCGAGAACGAGAGATCGGATCGCCCACTGATCTGCCACAATCCGGTGATACCGGGTTTTGCCTCCAGTCTTCGTAGTTGCCATTCCTCATACTGCTCCACCTCCCACGGCAGAGGAGGACGCGGTCCTACAAGACACATGGTGCCCTGAAGGACGTTGAACAACTGTGGGAACTCGTCGATACTCAGGCGGCGTATCAATTTGCCAACTCGGGTCACGCGGGGGTCGTTTCGCAGCTTGAACAGTGGACCGGCTACTTCATTGAACTCCATCAGTTCCGGCAACAATTGCTCTGCATTCGGCCGCATCGACCGGAACTTGTAGATCTGAAACGACTTCCCACCTCGGCCAACTCGCGTTTGGCGATAAATAGCCGGACCTGGGGAATCCAGTTTGATAGCCATTGCCACGACCAGAAACAACGGCGCCAGCGCGATCATAGCCGCACCGACGAGGCTTGCTTCGAACAGTCTCTTGACCACCTCGTTCCAGCCACAGAGCGCTGAGGTCTTGAAGCTGACCAGGGGTATTCGGCTGATCTGCTCCAGATCGACGCGGCTCAGTGCCATATCAAAGAACTCCGGAACGACCTTAACCCTGACATTGTTCCTGCGGCAGCACTGAACAATCTCGGATACCTTCGCATGCGAGCCCGGGGGTAGCGCGACGATGACTTCGTCGACTCGCTGCTCACGAATGATTGTGCCCAGTCTCTCCGCAAGGTCGTGTCTCGAGGAAGAGTCACTGCCAACTCCCTGCGCATTGTCCACGGCTACCAGTTGGTATCCCAGGTCCGGATACCGGGAGACGTTCTCAGCCAGGGAAAAGGCGATGTCGGTCGCGCCGACTACAAGTAATCTCTCAACGCCAATTCCTTTGCTATGAAGATGCACAAGCAGCCAGCGAAGCGCGATTCTTGACAGGGGTACGATCAGGATGGCAACAGCCCAGCCGAGCAAAACAAAGAGACGGGAGACCATGTTCTCTTTGAACAGGAACAGAAGCGCCATCGATAGAAGCACCGATACGGAAGTTCCGGAGAAGATGCCATAGAGCTGCTGTCCTACGCTAATCTGGCGTGGATGATCGTAAAGCCGGCCTAAGCTGAAGAAGAGCAATGACAGGGCGGAAACCAGCACCACCAGTGGAAGATACGTCGACAGTGGCTGCGTTATCTCTCCGGGAACGTCGGACCACTGAAACCGCAACTGATAAGCCAGCACAAAGGAGAGAACAGTTGTCGTAAAATCGCTCGCAACGAGACCTATAGTGTAGCCTGCGCGCGCTGATATTGTCGGACGGGACCGGTCAAGTCCTCCTGGTTCGGAAAGTGCACGAGTTTCCTGCAAGATCGCCGTCACTATTTCCTCTCCGATTCAGAATGTGATGTGCCCTCGCACGCCCCCACACTCACAGTGGCGACGTAATAGAGCAGCCACCAAAACAGGCTAACCACCAAGTACAATAGGCTATCTAACAGCCTGTACCCCCAGGTGTTGCAATCTGGTCTGTCCCAAAAAGGCTCGTCGAACATTCTCGATCCATCATTCCCTCGGGGTCATCCGCCTCAGACCCCCGGATCTCGTAAATAGCTGGCCCGCGCTCTGCTGGCCGGCATTATTGACCCCGTGTGCGGACAGTAGCTTGTGGCTAATGACTCTTGTGAGCACCGGGAGGTCGTTGATAAGGTACCTCTTGGCAAGCCGTGGTTGCTGCATCATCCTGACCAGCCACTCGAGGCCTAGATTCTGGACACACCTCGGTGCTCGCTTGACACGCCCGGTAACATAGTTGAACACGCCGCCGATGCCTACACAAACCGGCACACCAAGCTCGACGAGGTGCTCCCGGATCCAGAAGTCCTGCTTGGGGCATCCGAAGGCCACGAACAGGTATTGGGCACCTGACGAGACAATGAGATCAACGATCAAGCTGTTCTCCTCGACGGAAAACTCCCCGAACGGCGGTGAATACGTTCCAGCGATGGGGAGTTCGGGATACCACCCACACAAGGCCCGTGATGCCCTGAGCGCAACTCCAGGCTCGGCGCCGAGTAGGAAGATTCCCTCTGGGGTACCCTGCGCTAGTCGACAACAGGCGTGCAACAAGTCCAGCCCGGTTATCCTTTGCGGGAGTGGATCGCCGAGCAGCTTCGCAGCCCAAAGAACCGGGATCCCGTCAGGAACAACCAGGGAGGAGGTGTTGATGAGATCTCTAAAGCTTGGATCTCGAAGTGCCCGGCTGATGAAATCCAGGTTTACCGTCACTACCTGGTGTGGCTCGGCGCGTGAAACGAAGTTGGCGATTATGCTCTCGATCTGAGAGAGCTGCACTTTGTCGATCAGAACACCCAGGATATCGGCTCTTTCGCCCATAGTTAAGCCCCCGCAGTAGCTGCCCAAGCAGCGTCTCAAAACGATGGGACTTCGACCCTCAGGCTCAAAATCGGTACTTGCCGCGTGAACCAAGTGCGTCGTACCTTCAACGAGCCACATCGCGCGGGCGCTTAGGGTTCTTGTCTCTCCTAACTCGCCTCAGGAGGCTCTCGCGCCGCTGGCCTAGCCACCGGACGTCAGGAACGAGGCACTTAAGCGGCTTTTGGTGAGGGCTAGCGTGCACGAGGCGCAATACGGAAACGGGCAAGGAGGAGCGACTGCAGATAGCGGCAACTCGGTGCTTGTGATTGACACCTAGCCAGCTTTTGGACTATAATGAGTATGGCAAGGTGTTCCCCGGAACTCCCGTGCCCAAGGGCCCCCGGCTGTGACAGGTACGCGGGGTCCTTGTTCGTTTCCGATTGCTGCTGCGAAGCCAAGCTACGCAGTTCCGATCGCTAGCCCTCGCCGTGTGGCTAGGTGAAGCCGTGAGAGATGTTCATTAGTCTCCTCGCATCATCCAGTGATTCTCGCCTCGAAGGCTGAAAACAGAGCATTATTCCTACTTATGAATTGGCATCACGCCCTACGCCACCTGGACCTGCTCACGTCCAAATGATGCGGCATCGACCTCGACAGTTGAAAGAATTGGGCCAAAAAACAAGCCGACCATCAACTCTGATGGTCGGCTTCGCTACTAGCTCCCCGAGGCCCCAAGCAACCAAATTAAGGGCCCAACGCTATCCCTACCTACCGTCCCCTCGGATCTTAGCCACCATCAGCCAAATCTTAGGTTGTCTGTGCGGGATCGCTTGGGCGCTCAACAAGAGTGAAACAAGATTCGAATTTGGCGTCTCGCGCCTCTTGGGTCGCTAACTACAGGCCGATTACTCTTATACTACCCTCATTGCCCACTTCTAATGTACCATCTGCCAACTGTGTTGTCAACGCTCCGTGGCCTCGTGGCCGTTCCAAGATTGGTTGCCGTCAAGACACAAAGAGTCTGCCTGCTGCGCAATCGTCCCTGGTCGAGGGCGAGTACCCAGCTTCAGAGAGCGAGGATTCTGGAAGTCTCATTGTCGCCGTCGATATCGGCGGTAATCAAGCGGGCTCCCACGGCCTCTGCTAGAGTTTGCAGTCGTTCCCCGAACATATTGTCGGTTGCTGGCTCAGTGACCTCCACTAGGACTTCCGCCCCAGACGAGCCATTGGAAGCTACTGCTAGTGCAATAGACCGGCCTGCGAATTGTGCGGTGACCAGGCCAGGCCGCTGGAGTCGCACCCTTCCATCGCTGCGCCCAAGCCAGTCTTCTGAAGATTCGCGAAGTGGCAGGCCAGCCTTTTGGACGTTGTAATAGACGGTGGTCTTGGATAAGAACAAGCCAAAGAGCCACAGTGCGTTGGATACCTCGCCGTAGCTCATTCCCAGGCCCCAAAGCAAGACTGAAAGTGCTCTAATAGTATGTGACTGCTGGTCTCGGCTCACCCCCGCAGGATAGATACGAAAGGTACGGTTACATTCCAGACAACGAACGCGCCGGGCTTGCACTTCGGACAATCTAGTATCGCGTAAAGGCTTGGTACACCGAAGTTGATAGAGCTTAACACGACGCCCCTTGCAGTACGGGCACTGACATTGCCGCAGTGCAGGGTAGGTATCCGGCTCAACACCTGGTACTTGCAGTCGATAGAGCATCGATCGCACCTCCTTGAGGACGGCATATTACATTGCCACCACGACCGCCTCCAGGCGCGGTGCATTGAGATCCCAGTTCATCGAAGTCGGGCTACGTCCGACTTCAACTCCCATTCATGCCGTACGTTACCATACGGCACCAACGCTTGCAGTGAGTGTTTCCCCATGATGTCTGTACGGGAATTCAATCAGTTTCGCATAGTGGAATGGTCACCCTATAAGGGTGCGAATTCGGGAGCTCGGTCGATTGTTAACAAAGACGGCCACCGTGTGGTTGTCCTGGGGGCGCTGATGGGCCTGGCCCTTGATCCCGCGTTCCAGTCCAATGGCAGGCTCTACGTGATGTACGGCTTCCTCGACCCGGGCGGCAACATGCGGAACCGGGTGTCCCGATTGGTCGAGAGCAACGGCAGCGCGCTCGCGCCACACCGTGGCAACCTGTTCTTCGCGACCCTACGAGGGACGCATCTGCACCGGGTGGTGCTCACGGGACCGAGCCCGGAGGCGGCGGAATCGGAAGAAAGACTGCTGGAGGGCTAGTTCGGCCGCATGCGAGACGTGGTGGAAGGGCCTGACGGGTTCCTCTACGCTACCACGAACAATCGGGATGGAAGGGGGTAGCCCGTTGCTACCGAGGATGAAATACTGCGCATCACCTCAGTCCTGTTGGTGAATCACAAAGTCTACTTCCCTCTGGTGGACAGGAACTAGGCAGCACAACCACCGGGAGGACACTTGTTGATCACTACCCAGTATAGCCCCAACTGCTTGATCACATTCATGAAATCATTGAAATTCACGGGCTTGCGGACGTAGCTGTTGGCCCCCAACTGATATGCCCTCACCATATCATCTTCCTCGTCGGAGGTCGTGAGGATCACTACAGGCAAGAGACTCGTTCGCTTGTCCGCACGAACCTGCCGCAATACCTCGATTCCATCGAGTTTCGGCAGCTTCAGGTCGAGCAAGACGACCTGAGGCAGATCGCGGACGTCGCGGCCCGCGTACATACCGGTGCCGAACAGGTAGTCGAGCGCCTCGGCTCCGTCACGCGCCACTACGAGCTCGTTGCCGACGTTGTTGTGCTCCAGCGCGCGTGTCGTCAGAGCCTCGTCCGCCGGATCGTCTTCCACCAATAAGATCACTTTGTTCATTACGGTACCCTCCGTCCGAACCACATTTTAAGCGAGGGGTGTTAATAATTGGCTGGGAGGAATCTGGGGGTGCGGGCGTCTCGCCCGCGAGGGGGCGTGCCCCGCCTTGCGGGGCGCTTCCTGCTAAACTTTCCCAGTCCGATTTTGAGCGCCGTGTTGGATTTATGACCATGCCTCGTTATTAGGCTATTAAGAGATTTCGCTGAGGACGAAT
>JACQUC010000049.1 GCA_016210495.1 Chloroflexota bacterium | reverse complement strand
GGATAGGCTGCGTGTGTAAGGCTGGTAACAGCTTCAGCTAAGCAGTACTAATGGCCGAGGGCTTGATTCGTTTTTGGCCAAATCGTTCAGTAATCCTGTTCAGTTCTTAACGTGTCAGGGCTGCCCTCACCCTAACCCTCTCCCAGTCCTTCCCTCGATTTTCTTCCAAACGAGGGAAGGACCACAGGGAGAGGGGACAAGAGGCGAGGCATGGTGAGCGACGGCATGTCCGGACCCTCCGTGCCGCAGGTGGGGGCACGCCCTCTCAAGCTTGGGGCAGCGGGGACGGCAAGGTTTCGAGAGGGATCTTGGCTGGTTGTTGCCGTAGCGGTCCCCCTGCTCGTCAATCCTCTCGGCGTCCAGGTCTTCGACCTCCCCAAGCTCGCTCTGCTGCGTACAATCGTCGTCGCCCTGGCTGTGCTGTTGCTGTGGGAGCGTTTTTCGTCTTCAGGCTTTGTTCTTGGTCATCGTGTTCGAATAGGCTGGTCGGACCCACGGGTTTGGGCAGCCATCCTCGGTGTCGTCTATTCAGCCGCGAGCCTCGTATCGCTGGATATCGGCCTTAGTCTCTGGGGTTCGTACAGTCGCCAGGAGGGTCTCTACACCTTGCTGGCGTATTTGCTGCTGTTCGTGATCTTGGCGACGGACTGCCGCCGACAGGCGCAGGTCGAGCGGCTCATCCTGGCGATCTCCCTTGGCAGCATTCCCATAATCGTCTACGGCCTCTTACAGGTGGCGGGTATCGACCTCATCCACTGGCAGACGCTTGACAAGTCGCGCGCCATCGCGACCGTCGGACGCTCAAACTTCCTCGGCTCATACCTGGTGATGTCGGTGCCCATTGCCGTTGCGGCTCTCGCCTCGTGCCGTGGCCGCTGGCTGCGAGTGGCGCTGGCCCTGGGGCTGGCGGGGTCACTGTGCCTCCTGGTGCTGACCGACGCCAGGTCAGCCTGGACAGGCATCTCGGTCACGGCGATGGCAATGCTGGCGATGGAGCTGCGGCGCAGAGGGCGCTACGGGCGCATTCTGCCATACATTGTGCTCGGCTGCGTTGCTCTCGTCGTCTTCATAGCCGCATATTTGGTAACCTTGCAGGTTGTGGGCCGTTTTGATGCGGGAGGCGCGTTTGGGCTGTCCTCGTTGACTGGCTCGCCCGCAGCTCGACTTACCATCTGGCAGGCTTCGCTACAGTTGATAGCTGAACGGCCCCTGCTCGGCTTTGGCCCCGGCAGTTTCTCCCTTGCTTTCCATCACGTTTTCCCGCCGCAGCTCGTGTTCTACCAGGGCCGTGCGCTCGTCACCGACCGGGCGCACGACGTCCTGTTGCAGCAGGCATTAGATGCCGGCTTGCTGGGACTGGTCGCATACGCAGCCTTGATGGTCACACTTGTGGCGAAGCTTGTTCGCGGGATGCGCCGGCGACAGGGGCACGGCCGCGTCGTGGGCCTGGCGATACTGGCCGTTGTGGGCGGCCACCTTGTCGATCTCCTGTTCAGCTTCGACGTTGCCACCACTGCGGCAATCTTCTGGGTGGTCGCCGGCGCCGGGGTCGGCCTATCGCGAGAAGCCACCTACGCCTCCCTTTGTCCGGACACCGTTCCCATGCCGCTTGGGAACAAGCGGGTGCGTTGGCGTATAACCGCCCTGGCGCTGTCAATTCTGGCGCTCGCGGTCGCCGTGGCGACAAACCTTGCCCCGCTGATTGCGGACACGTATGCTGGGCTGGGGTTTCGCCCCGGCTCGCCTTGGGCCGATCGCGTCGCCCGTGCAGAGCTTGCGGTTGGCTTCTGGCCGATAGAGCCCGCGTACAGGGCAGAGTTGGGGCTGCTCTTTCTCGAGCGTGCCCGGGACACTCCCACTCCCGAACGCGCGCTGGAGTTGACCGAGCAGCACCTGGCTACTGCGGTGGCGATGCGACCGCTAGATCCATCTGCGTGGGCACTCCTTGCGGACGCACGAGCTTATAGAGCCTTCAGGCTGAACGACGGGAGGGCATTCGAGGCGGCCGTGGCAGCCTACGAACGGGCAATCGAGCTTGCACCCACGACGGCCACGCTGCACGCGGCCTACGGGGCGCTGGAGCTTATGGGGGGACGGATAGAGAGGGCGGAGGCAAGCCTGGAGCGGGCCGTGGCCCTGGACACGACCGACGCGAGAGCGTGGAGGTACCTGGCGGAAGCTTACTCGGCTTTGGGTAGGCCCAGGGACACGGCCTTTGCACTGTCGACGGCGCTGTACTGGGAGGCCAGGACTGGGCAATCGGGCAAGTGACGCAGAAAGATGCCAGACGTCAATAGGGTTGATCGATTGACTGTGCCAGGTCTCACAACGGCCGAGAGGTGAAGCCGCGGGGAGAGTCAGACCTGCCGGCCACAGATACCGGTGTGCGTGTGGCAACCGAAAATTTGCGAAATCGCGACCCGTTTCTGTATACTTTTACTCTACGCTTCTCCTCGTCTTGCTTTTCCGAGGGAGTGGTCCAAACGTTGGAGGGATTTCTATGTCTGTAACCCATGACGTCAAAGCGTTTGACATACGTGAACGGTCGACAAGTGTTGCGCCGGGGTCGGTGAAGATGCTGGGTGCCCGGGGCTTCTCTGTCTCCGATTTGGAGGCCATCCTGGAAGACCTGAAGCAGTACAACGCCACCCTGCCGAGTGACGAACGAATCCACGGCTGCCTATACCAGGTTAACGAGACAGACGTGATGCTGCTTGCGAGTGAGCTCCGCCGGCGCTTGAAGTGCGAAACCAACGTGCTGGACGCCCTGGAGTCCGTGGGTTTGGATCCGTTTTCGCCAGACCTAGCGTCGCACGAGGTGCCGTTTCCCGTGCAGTTTGTGACTCCGGAAGATATCCAGCGGCTGCACCACTACCCTCGCCGCAGCAGCGCGTGCTTCAAGGGCGGCACCATCTTCATCGGCGGCGAGTTGCCCGGGCTGCGCGAGAGGCTTGCGACGCTGGCAAACCGGGGCATTCTGAGCAACGACCTGTTCCACGAAGTCTATCACGGCTTCCAGGGCAGCGAACGGAGGTTTGCTTCACTGGATGAGGTTCTGGAGCTGATAGCGCACGGGCACGCAACCGAGGCCGAGGTCGCTCTCGCCGAGAGCCACGCCTGGTTGTGCTCGTTGCGAGGCTTCAAAGACGACGTCTTGATCCGCGTCATCAAAGAGAACTACGACATCAAGAACGAGGCACTTCTGGTGGCAGCTTTTGAGGCGATAAACGGTCTGAACGCGCTGGGTTATAGCGACAAAGAGGTAGGCGAGCTTATCGGCACAGCGCGTTGGGACGCCTCGACGCAACGGTACTCGCCTCTCGACAAGGTGCTCGAAGCGGCCGCAGCCGATCGTGGCTTTGACAAAGAAGGTCTGGCCGCCGAAGTCCGGAAGCGCAAGCTGCTGGAGCGTATCCACGCCGTGAAGGCTATGGGCATCGCGGCCGAAAGGTGCATGTCCTTGCTGGCATGATGTGTTACAACGAGGCAGAAATTCGTCCGATCTGACTGTTCAGTCCGGCCAGTGCGTCTCCCTGCGGGCGTGATGTCTCACCCCAGCAGCGCTCCCACGAACGATTCGGCATCGAACTCGGCCAGGTCCTGAAGCTTTTCCCCCGTGCCGATGAATTTGATTGGAATGCCGAGCTGGTCGATGATGGCAAAGACGATGCCGCCCCTGGCCGTGCCGTCCAGCTTGGCCAGAACTATGCCACTGATGCCGATGGCCTCGGTGAAGTGCCGTGCTTGGACCAGGGCGTTCTGGCCGGTGGTGGCATCCAAGACCAGCAGGACAGCGTGCGGCGCGCTGGGGTCAAGCTTGGACAGCACTCTTTTGACCTTCTTCAATTCCTCCATCAGGTTGAACTTCGTATGGAGACGGCCTGCCGTGTCGATGATAAGCACGTCGAAGGAGCGGGCCACGGCCGACTGCAAGGCGTCGTAGACGACGGCACCGGGATCGGCTCCCGGCTGATGGGCGATGACCGGCGCTCCCGCGCGCTCGCCCCAGATCTTCAACTGGTCGATGGCTGCCGCCCGGAAGGTGTCGGCTGCGGCGAGCATCACCTTGTGCCCCTGGTCCTGCAGGTACTGGGTCAGTTTCGCGATGGTGGTCGTCTTGCCGGTGCCGTTTACACCGGCGACGAGTATGACGAAAGGGCGAGCCTCGCCAATCCGAAAGGCTGAGTCTGCCTTGCCATTGCCGCGCAGAACCTTGATCATTTCTTCCTTCAAAACCTGCCTGGCTTGCTCACCCTCTCGGATGCGCTCTTTCGCCGTTCTTTCCCTCGTTCTCGACACGAGTTTGTCCGTGGTTTCGACCCCCACGTCGGCCTGGATCAGGAGTTCCTCGAGATCATCCCAAAGGCTGGCATCTATCTCTCGTCGATCGAACAGGCTCGATACATGGCCGAAAAAGGATTCTCGTGTGCGCTGAACTGTCTTGTCTATCCCCTTGAATTTGTCGAATATTCCCATACCTTTAGATTCCCCTGCGTAGACTATAACGTAATTGGCTGCAGCGGTTCAAGCTCGTCCACGTTGCGGTGGCCATTGGGCGGCAGGCGTAGGGACAGAACACGAGAAGTACAGCTATCGGTCATCGAGATGCCATACAATCCATCTGCGATTTCCATCGTGCCCCGGTTATGGGTAATCACTATGAACTGAGTGCGCTCGGCCAGGCCCTTCAGGGCTTCGCAGAACCGCGCCACGTTCGACTCGTCGAGGGCAGCGTCCACCTCGTCAAGAACACAGACCGGCGTGGGGTTGACCTTAAGAATGGCGAACAGAAGAGCTACGGCCGACAGGGCACGCTCCCCCCCGGATAGCGCGGCCAGGCTCTGCATTCGCTTGCCGGGCGGCTGAGCCACGATCTCGACGCCGGTCTGCGAGATGTCCTTCGGGTCGGTCAACACGAGACGGGCCGTGCCGCCGCCAAACAGTGTCACGAAGTACTCTCGAAACCGGTTTGCCACGGACCGGAACGTTTCCTCGAACTTCGCCTTCATCGTCTTGCGGAGCTCCAAGATGATCTGCCGGAGGGAGTTCGCAGCCTGCTGCAAGTCCCGGGCCTGGCTAGTGAGGAAGTCGTAGCGTGCCAGCGCCTCCTCGTATTCCTCCACCGCACGCGGGTTCACGCCCTGCAGCACTCGCAGCTTTTCACGGATTTGGTCGATGTGCCTCTTCAGTTCTGTTAGGTCCGGTTCCTGCACTCCGCGAGGCACATCTCTGAGATCCTCCTCTCCCTCTCCGTCGTGCCCCTCCGTGCCTCTCCGGAGTACCGGAGTCCGTGTCGGACCGTGTCTCCGTGGTGCAAGCGCATCTCGCTTCGCCCAGTCCTCGCCCAGTTCATTCGCAATCTGGGCTCGCAGCGCCCCGACCTCGTCCTCGGCCCGTTGTGCGTCGAACGTTGCCTTCTGATGTGAAAACTGGAGCCCCTGGAGTCGAGCGCGGACGTCGTTCTGATCGCACAGCAGTCGGTTCCGCTCTTCTTCGCTGCGCTCTATATCGGATTGCGCCGAGTTGATGGCCGTGTCGAGCGACTGGAGCTCGGCCGACATCTCTTGGATGGAGTTGAGGGAGTCCGCCAGGTCGCGCTGGTGGGCAGTGGCCAGGCTCCGGAGCTCCTCCAGCTTAGTGCGCTTCGCCGCAATCTGGCCATCGATGCGCTCCAGGGATTGTCGCTGCCTCATTAGCGTCTCTTCGTGGTTTGACTTCTTTTGCCGAACGACGGCCAGCTCAGTTCTTAGTTCCGCAAGGGTAGCTGCGAGGTGCTGCTCGTGTTCGAGGAGAGCCTGGACTTCGTGCTGCTCTGCGACGAGCAGCGCCGCGCTCGCCGTGCTCTCCTCCACGACACGGCTTAGCTCCAACTCGATAGCTCGCTCCCTTTCGTCCAGAGTCAGCAACTCGCCTTCCATTTGGCACCTCAGTGACTGGTACAGCTCAGCTTCCTGGCCCAGCCGCTTTTCCTCGTCGCGCAGCGCGCCCAGCGCGTGCTCTTTGGAGTGTCGCTGCATCCGGGTCTCCGCTAGCGAAGTTTGAAGCTGGCTTCGCCGAGATTGCAGGCGCCGATACTCCGCTTTGAGCCCGGTGAGCTCTTCCTCTGCCACGCCAATAGCGCTCTCGATCTGGCGGATTGCCGCCGGCAGATCGCGCAGCTCTCGTTCGCGGCCCAGTATTCTGCTACCGCTGCCGACAGACCCGCCCGTTACGGCGCCACTCGAGCGAACGATCTCGCCCGCCTGCGTGACAATTTGCCATCCCGACGGAAGGACCTTGAGTGCCTGGCGAGCGACGGGCAGGGTCTCGACGACAAGGGTGCGCCCCAACAGATAGTCCACGACAGTCTTGAATCGGGGATCGTAGGACACGAGCCTTGCGGCAAGCCCGATCATGCCCGCGCCGGTCGATGCAGGAGCCGCCACGCTCTGGGCTTTGACCGTATCCAGGGGAAGGAAAGTCGCTCGGCCGGATGAGGTTCGCTTCAAGTATGCTATCGCCTCCTCGGCATCCTTCCAGCGATCGACGACGACATCCTGAATGTGGGAGCCGAGGGCTACCTCGATGGCGGTTTCGAGGCTGGACGGCGCTGTTATCAGCTTGCCCACGATGTCGACGATGCCCGTGAGCCCTGGCGCACGATTGGACCTGGCCTGGCTTGCCTCGAGGACGGCTTTCACGCCGGAGTAGAAGCCCGAGTGAGTTTGCTCCCACCTGCGCAGCAGATCGAGGTGCGTGGCGTTTTCTTGCCGCTGGCGGGCAAGCACCGCCAAGTTCTCGTCCATTTGCCGCTGTGCGCTCTGGTGACTCACCAGACTGGCGTCCAAGTTCTTCAGCTCGTTCGCCAACTCGTTGGCACTATCGTCCAGACGGGCAGCTTCACTTTCGACCGTGGCGATCTTGTGCGCGATCTCGGCAAGCTGGAGATCACGCTGACGCGTGCCCGGATCACGGCCCGCGATTTCGTTCTGAATAAGCAGGCGTCGGTCGGCGATTCTGGAAAGCTCGGCACGCAACGCGTTGGTGTCGTTGCCCGAGCGCCGTGAATCGGTCTCCAGGCATTCGACTCTGCTCCCCACCTCTCGCCGTCGAGCCCGGACCGTCTCCAGCTCCCGCACCTGGGCTGCGCAGCCCGAAGCCGCGTCTCCGACTTCACGTGCCAGCAGCTCAAGCTGCTCTTCGGCGGCATCTTGGGCCGCTCTTTCCGATGCCTCGCCCGATTCCATCTCAGCTAGCTCCTGAGTCAGATCGTCGATCTGACGTCGACACGAGGATACGCGTTCCTGCCCTACGGCTATGAGGCGCTGCACTTCCTCGCCTCGCGCGCGCAGAACATCCATTTGGCCGCGTAGCGCCGCGATGGCCTCCGTTTTCTGCGTCTGCATCGCGTGGAGTTGCGTGAGGCACGAAGCAACTGATGTCTGCTCGTCCTCGCACGCGGCAAGAGTCTGCCCGATGCGTAGCTCCTGGCGCCGCATCGCCAGGCATTCCAGTGCTGCGTGTCGCCACCGATGCGTGAACATAGTACGGAGGGATTCGGTAAGCTCGTGGGACAGGGCGTCCCGCTCTCGCGCTTGCTTTGCCTGTTTTTCCAGATGAGCGAGGCGAGGAAGTATCTCGCTCGCCACGTCGTTCGCCCTGATGACGTTCTGCTCGGTGATGGCCAGCTTGGATTGTGCCTCGGCCAACTTGATCTGGTGGCGCTTAATATCGGCAGCTTCTTCAAAGAAGGCGCGGCGATCCTCAGGCTTGAGACTAAGGATGGAATCCACCAGGCCTTGGCCGATCACGGCGTAGGTGTTCTGGCCAAGTCCGGACTTGAGGAGCAGGTCGGTGACGTCGCGCAAGCGGACGCGCTGCCGGTTCAGGAAGTACTGGCTTTCGCCCGAGCGATAAAGACGACGGGTGAGCGTGATCTCCGAGTAGGGAAAAGGCAGGAAATGCTGCCCGTTGTCAAAGGTCAACGATACCTCGGCCATGCCCAGAGACGCACGGGAAGCGCCGCCGGCAAAGATCAGATCTTCGCTTCGCTTGGCGCGCAGCAGGCGCAGACTTTGCTCGCCGGTGACCCAGCGTACCGCGTCGGCAATGTTGCTTTTCCCACTGCCGTTTGGACCGACGATGGCAGTGATGCCGCTATTAAACTCGAACGTAGTTTGGACGGCAAAAGTCTTGAATCCCAGCAGGTCAAGGCGCCTGAGGTACAACCCTTCCTCCCCTAATCCCCCCAAGCCTCCAGTGCGTTCTTGGCGGCATTCTGCTGGGCTTGCTGCTTGCTGCGGCCCTCGCCCAGCGCAATGGGAACGCCACCCAAAAGGATTTCCACTGTGAACAGCTTTGCGTGATCCGGGCCCACTTCTGAAACAGTGCGATAGGTCGGCGTTTGTTGCAGCTTCGCCTGAGCCAGTTCCTGCAGCCGCGATTTGTAGTCCTTGGCCAACTGGTTCACCTGAACCCGCTGCAGTTCGGGCTTCAGGAATCGTAGAATGAAAGACCGCGTGACGGCTAGCCCGCGATCCAGATAAGCGGCGCCGACCAGCGCTTCTAGCGCCGCCGACAAGACGGTCTGTCTGGCGCGTCCACCGCTTGCCGCCTCACCGCGTCCCAACAAAAGGAAGTCGCCGATACCGTAGCCACTGGCCACACCAGCCAGGGTTTCGGCCCGCACCAGGGCAGAGCGCAGAGTAGTAAGCTCGCCCTCATCCGTTCCCGGGAAGGTCTTGTAAAGGTACTCCGCGGCCACGAATCCCAGGACCGCATCTCCCAGAAACTCAAGCCGCTCATTCGATTCGAGAGGGAAACCTGGGTTTTCGTTGAGAAACGAGCGATGGACAAGAGCCTGCTGAAGCAGGGAATTATCGGCGAACGTAACGCCGATAGCTGCCTCCAGTGTCCGAAGGTCCGAAATGGCTAACCTCCCGTGGGCAAGGCCTCACTCGAAACGCTTGACGATCAACGTCGAATTATGCCCGCCAAAGCCGAGCGAGTTGGACAGGGCGACGTCGACCTGCTGCCGGCGAGCGACGTTGGGCACGTAGTCGAGATCGCAATCGGGATCGGGGTTTTCCTGGTTGATGGTGGGAGGGACAACATTGGCGTTTATGGTGGCCACGCAAAAAGCCGCTTCCATTGCGCCCGCGGCGCCAATCAGATGCCCCGTCATCGACTTGGTGGAGCTCACGGGGATCCTCTGGGCGGACTCGCCAAAGACCGCCTTAATGGCCAACGTTTCGGCCTTGTCGTTCAGTTGCGTTGAAGTGCCGTGCGCGTTGATGTAGCTAATCTCCTCAGGAAGTAAGCCAGCCTCTTGGAGAGCTCGGCGCATGGCTTGCACGGCTCCGGCGCCACCCTCGGGCGGGGCCGTGACGTGAAAGGCGTCGGCGCTGGCCCCGTAACCGACCATCTCCGCCAGAACCCGAGCGCCTCTTCTCACCGCGAAGTCGTAGTCCTCGAGGATTAGTGCGGCAGCCCCCTCGGCGACGATGAAGCCGTCTCGGAGGGCATCGAAGGGCCTGCTGGCCTTGGCGGGCTCGTCGTTGCGCGTCGACAGGGCGTTCATCGCGTTAAAAGCCCCGACGCTGATGGCGGTGACGGCCGCCTCTGCTCCGCCGGCTATGGCCGCCTTGGCCGCGCCTCGGCGGATCGTCTCGAACGCCTCGCCAATGGCGTGCCCGCCGCTGGCGCACGCCGTGGTAGTGCACAGATTCGGCCCTTTAGCGCCAAAGCTTATGCCTACCTGGCCGGCAGCCATGTTGCCGATGAACATGGTGCTGAGAAATGGGCTTAGTCTGTTGGGGCCCTTCTCTGCCAGCACCTTGAACTGCTGCGACAGCGTCGTTATGCCCCCGATACCACTGCCGAAGAAGACCCCCACATCTTCGGCGTTGCTGGCGTCGATCTTCAGGCCCGCGTCCCTGAGCGCCTCCCCCGCCGCCACGACGGCGAGCTGCATGAATCGGTCCATGCGGCGGGCTTCTTTTCGGTCCATGTAGTTCTCGGGCTCGAAGCCCTTCACCTCGCCCGCGATCTTGCTCTGGTGCTGGCTCGCGTCGAAAAGCGTGATGTGGTCCACACCGGACTTCCCGGCCAGCACGGCCTCCCAAGTTGTTGGGAAATCCAAACCCAAGGGGGAAATGGCGCCGACGCCCGTAATGACTACTCTCCCACTCAATTTACAGTACTTCCTCCTCCCTACAAATCACCCAACTCCCCAGTGCCGCCTGGCTATTATACTGTAAGTCACGTGGACTGAGCAACACCTCAATACTCTGTTGCCGATGAGAACGTCCACTTGCCGATCTTGAGGGCCGGCACACTGCTTGTGCCCACCCAACTGCGCTGGAGCTTAGTGGTCTTGCCGATCAACTGGAGATTCGATAACGCTTGCAGGTAGCTTTGCGTGAACCGCAGGTTCTTGATAGGCCGTGTTATCTCGCCGTTCTCGATGAGGAACGTTCCGTCTCGCGTCATACCTGTGACGATGACAGGGAGAGGGTGAACGGTGCGCGTATACCAGAAGCGCGAGACCAAGATGCCCTTGCGTGTAGACCTGACCATTTCTGCCTCGGTGGCCGTCCCCCGAGCCATAAACATATTCATCGGGAAAGGCCCGTAGGTATTTGGTGCAGGCAAAGAATGCCCGGTCGACTTCCTGCCGGCCCGCTTAGCCGTGTGAGAATCGTAGACCACGTCGTTTGCAACGCCGTTGGCGATGAACGTAACCTTCTCCTTGGGGACGCCCTCGTAATCAAACGGCGTCGGAATACCGCCGGGATCCAGCCCGTCGTCCCAGATGGTAACATGGTCGCCTACGATCTTCTGGCCAAACTTATCGCCCATAAAGCTGCGCCCTTCCTGAACAGCCAAGGCGCTGAAGCCGCAGTCGGCCAGGAAATCGAGGATGTCGTTCACGGCGTATGGCTGCAGCACAACCTCGTAATCTCCAGGCTCCACGGCGATGGGGTTTCGCCCTCGTAGCGCCTTGTCCACGGCTTCGGCGGCGATCTCCTCGGCATCGATCTTGTCCGCGTCGACGGCTATCCTGTCGGCGTACCCCGAGGAATCCTCGGCGGCGATCACGGTATTTATGTCCGCCAAGGTGCTGGGGTGGTAGGCAAAAACGCCGAGGGAATTGGCGATGGCGAGCTCGTAGGCTCCAGTGGAAAAAGCTCCCGCCGCCGACAGACCCTTCTCCCTGACCTTGCGACAGATGGTGCCAACTACACCAGCCCTCTCCTCCGGCCCGAATCCGCCCGTGCGCTCGGCGTAGGCGTCGACGTGCTTGATGGGAGCCGGCCTGGGAAGTGGCGCCAGGTCTGGATTCTCCTCCTGAAGTTTGGCGATAGTAATGGCTGTCTCCACGACGCGCTTGATGGCTTCAGGCGTGAGGCTGTTGAGTGAGGCCACGCCAACACGTTGGCCGACGACGACCCGGACACGCATCTCTGCGTTGCTTTCGGCCACGTTCTGGTGTATGGCAGAGTTCGCGAAGCGCGTGAGGTTGCTCTGCTCAGTCGATATCATCACCTCGGTCTGGTCAGCCCGAGAGAAAGCCAGGGCAGCTTCAAGGACACGCCGTATCTGACTCTCGCCTATCATTTCAAGCCTCTTCCCTCTTAATAATTCCCACCCGCACGTTGCGGAACCTGGCCGGTGCCGTCCCATGGCCGACGCGCGCGGTTTGTACCGGCTGCCCCTTGCCGCAGTTCGGTGTGCCCCATACGTGCCAATGGCTGCCGTCGCAAATGGCATCGCAACTGCGCCAGAACTCGGGTGTGATACCACTGTATGTGGCGTTCTTAACCAACTGCCCGAGCTTTCCCTTCTTTATTTCCCAGGCGATTTCCGTGCCGAACTGGAAATTGAGGCGCTTGTCGTCGATGCTCCAGCTCTTGTTGGTTTGCATGTACAGGCCATCATCTGTATCGGCGATCATATTTTGTAGCGACCAAACCCCTGGCTCCAGGTTAACGTTCGTCATACGAATGAGCGGGATGCGGTTCCAGCCATCGGCCCTGGCCGCCCCGTTGCTGGTTTTCCCCAGCAGGCTTGCCGTCTCCCGCGAGGTGAGGTAGCCGACGAAAATGCCGTTCGAGACGATAGGAACGCGTTGGGCCGGTACCCCTTCGTCGTCGTAACCGAAAGTGCCCAGACCTCCCGGGACAGTGGCATCGGCGAAGACGTTCACGAAATCCGAGCCGTAGCGAAAGCTACCGAGCTTATCGACGGTCAAGAAGCTGGTGCCTGCGTAGCTGGCCTCAGCCCCGAACACACGGTCGAGCTCGATGGGATGGCCACAGGACTCGTGCAACTGGAGGGCCAACTGGGTGGCGTCGAGTATGATGGTTGTGACGCCCGGGTCGCAGTCCTTGGCTCTCAGCAGACTGACTGCCTCCTCGGCGATTCTTTCACCGTTGCCGGGCAAGTTCATTGCCTCGATGAACTCGTAGCCGGCCTTGCCCTGGTGGCGGCCAAAACTGTTGGGATAGCTCCTTTTCTGCACCTCCCCTTCCCCGACTGCCGTGGCTTCGATGCCGCCGCCGGACTCTATTAACACCTGCTGGATGAAGCTGCCCTCACTGCTTGCAAAGGTAACCGTCTCGCGCAGCACTTCGAGACTGGATTCGGCGACCGAGAGGCCGGGCACACGGCGCATGGCCGCATCCCCGGCAAGCATGAGGTCGATCTTCTGCTCGACCGATATGGTGAAAGGGTCCATCTTCGTCGGGGTGCGGTAGTTGTCCACGATCCTAATGGGCGGGCCCATCTCGACGTCTCTTTGCTTCACAGTGCTGCTAGCCCTCGCTATGCGGGTCGCCAGATCGGTGACCCGATCCACCTCGACAGGCGTTAGCGCCGAGCTCGACGCGAATCCCCAGGCTCCGTTCACGATCACGCGCACGCCGAAGCCCTCGCTCTCGCCGATGGAGACAACCTCCACTTTCCCATTCTTTACGTTGATGGTTTCGCTTTCACGTCTGACGATACGCATATCCGCGTAGCTCGCGCCGCGCACGTTGGCGAGGTCGAGGGCCCTTTCAGTAAGTTGTTTCACCGTGTTCTCCTCTCGTCCGTGAGCGCGTCCGCCTGACGATCGTGCACACTCCCAAGTTTGAAGCGCGATTGTGAACCATAGCAACTTAAACAGGTATCCGTGACGACAAACAGGCAAGCAGTCGGATCTAGAGAGACCGACGCTACGGGTTTGTAGCAGACGTAGTCCTTCCGCCGAAGGACGTCTTTAGACCGGCCAGCGGACTTGCCATCAGCAATACGCATGCTATCGCGACTACCCGATCAAGTTGTCAATGTTCCTCATGGCGGCAAGGATGCCTTGTTACGACGCCCGCAGCGCTACGTATCCTGGTGGCCTTGCATAAGCTCCCGACTCACAGCTCTTAGCGGGATCGTCCCACTCGCAAGGAGTAGATCGTGGAACTGGCGCAGGCCCATCCCCTTCAGTTCTTCCCGCAAGCGAAGAATCTCGATCTTGCCGATCGTATAGCTCATGGGCTGTGATGGAGATGCGGTGTATCGACGCACCTCGGCCAGCGCGGCTGCTTCCGACAGATGCACCCGATCCACCAGCAGCCTCACAGCCTCGTCGATGGTCATGCCCTGGCAGTGCAAGCCGACGTCGATCATGATGCGCGCAGCGCGCCACAAGGCGTCTTTGAGCACAAAAAGCTTGAAAAGCCCCATCCTTCTGGTCTTGTTGTCTGTCGCGGCGGCGATATGCTCCGGAACGTAGCCCACCTCACCCATCAGTTGCTCACAGTAGAGTGCCCATCCCTCACACATCAGGTTGCTGGCTATGTGCTTGCGCACGTACGAGCTGACGTTGCTGGAGCGAACCAATTGAAGGTGGTGGCCCGGGTAGGCCTCGTGCAAGGCAATGATCGGCAGCGAGTAGTAACAGTGCTCCCTTAGCTGAGCTATCTGATCCTTTTGAGAAGCGCTCGTGTCGAGCGGCGTCACCCAGAACTGGCCTTTTTGGTCGGACTCGAAAGGCGCGGGCGGGTTGTATGCAGCATAGGGCAGCGTGCTGCGTGCAAACACCGGTGTGTCGACGACTTCTAGACGCTCGTTGGCTGATAGTGACACAAGATCATTCTCGACGATAAAGGAGCGCAGCCGACCGATCTCTTTGCGATAATCCTGCAACAGCTTATCGCCCGTCGGATGCTCGTCTTTGGCCTCCTCGACAAGCTCGGGCCAGCTCTTGCCTCCGCCAATCTGTGCCGATAGCTGGCGCATCTCTGCTTCGACCTCGGTAAAGACCTTCTTGCCCAGTGCAGCCAGATCGCTCGCCGAGATGTCAAGCATATGCTCGACGCGGAGCCGCTCCTCGAAGAGCGGCGCGCCAATTGCGAACTCTCCCTGAGATCGCGGGAGCAGTTGGCGGTTCAGGAAAACGAGAAAATCCTGGTAGGCGGCCAGGGCTCTGGCGTTGGCAGACAGCAGGTCCTTTTCCAGATGCGGAACCCGGGCGGCAAGCCGCGGTATGAGGTGCTCGAAGAACTGAATGCCGCCCGACGTGGTTTCGACGGCGACCTCCGTGAAAACCCGTGGCGGGTTGTCCACGTTGTCCCGGCAGGTCTGCAGGATGTCGGGCACCTCGCGAATACGCATCAGGGCGCTCTGCATACGATCCGCGAAAGGCGCGAACTCGCGAACGATAAGCAGGAATACGCCATACACGGGCAACTCGGCGTAGAAGTTGGGATTGCGTTTCCATTCGGCCGTCTTCTCGTACCAGTTGATAGCGAGCTGGACGTCGGCGCCGACGAGCTCGAGGTCTATGCTGTCGTGGAGGGACAATCCACCTGAATCGATCTTCTGGAGCTCGTCGCGGCTTTGTTTGAGCCTGTGAAGATTCTGCTGTAGGGCGCTTCTGGTGTAGTCTCCAAGAGTGTGGTCGTATTCGTGGATGCCGAGGGTTGTGGCCTGGACGGGCATAGCCCTATAGGAGGCCTCGAAATGTTGCCGAGCGGTTTCAAGGAATTGCTTTGTGGCCACCATCTCCCACCACCTCTATTGAATTTGACCCTTGCATACTTGTATTGTACAATACAGGTGGACTCTGTGCCAGAGCAAGAGAATGGTGAGGTGATTGGGCGTGCCCCTGTACGAATATCGTTGTTCAGCGTGTGCACATAAATTCGAGTTGCTGCGTGGGTTTAGCTCGGCCGACAATGCCGCGCCTTGCCCGTGCTGTGGAGCGTTAGAAGTTCGTCGTTTGGTGTCTACCTTTGCCTCTTTCAGCAAGAGCGAGGGCGGCGCTGTACAAAGTGTGGGCGGAAGCGGTTGCTCATCATGTTCCTCGAGTAGCTGTGCCACCTGCCACTAGGGCTCGGGCATCCTCATTTTGTTGGCGTCGCATACTGCCACTCGAAGTCGGCCTGATAAGCGGGCAAAACCATCCTGGTCCGTTTTGATATGTTTATCCTGGCATTTGGATAGGTCGTTTCCAGGTAGGTCAGCAGGCCGCCTTTGCGCGTCAATGCTCTTTCCAGTGTATCGGCCTGCCCGATGGCATACAGAGAATAGGGTGAGTTGAGCTGCACGTTGTTGACGGTGAGCCCGGACCGATGGCTGCCGACCGCCGACCTGAAGACGACACGCTGCTCGTTGACGGCTATAGCCTCGGCGCCGGCGTTGCGGAACTCGTTGACCAGGTCCTGCAGATCCTCAGAGCGCAGGTCAGCCACGACGGTCATTTCGACGCCGGGGCCTGATACCTTGGCCGACCCATTGGCAATCCTAAGCTTGTTTTGCTCCCGAAGCATCGCGTCGAGATCGTTCTGCCCCGGCGCGTCCTGATACTGATCCAGCTCGGCGCTGAGCCGAGCTACCTCCTTGCGTAGGCTCAGGTTGCTATCGTAAAGGTTGCTGATCATCGTGGCCTGGTCCGTCGCAGATTGCGCTTCCACCGACTTGGCGATCCTGCCCTGAACTCTGAGTTGCATGACCAGCAGCACGCCCAGGAGGATGGCAACGAAAGTTAAGCTGACCTGCGACAGACGATTGCGCACCTGATGGACCTACCTACCATACTCAATCGCGGCGTACCTTACGTCCAGGCTGCCGCTGAAGGCTGGAACCACAATGTCCTTGCTCTTCGCGACTCTAAACTGTACGCCGTAGCTCTTGACCCTGACCTTGAAGGCTTTGAGATTGGCTGGGCTGAGAAGTGCCTCTTCCAGCGCTGCGGAGTTCCCAAGGGCCAGAAAGTCGAAGGGTGGCGACATCCTGGTGTCGTTTATCATGATAGTGCTTCCAACGCAATAGATCGACGAGGAGGAAACGAGCCGCTCGCCGTTGACGGAAATCGCTTCGGCGCCGGCTTGCCACAGGAGGTTGACGACGTCGCGCAAGTGATATTCGTGGACGAGGTAAAAGGCAGGATCGTCGCCGGAAGGCACCGTCTTGGCCGCGCTATCGTCGAGGATCACGCGTACTCCCGAACCCTTGAGAGGAATGCTGCCCGCCGCGACCTGCTGTCTCTCCAGGTCTTGCGTCAGTCCGGCTAGCGTGTACTTGTGCGAGGTAACTTCCTGCTGCTGGTTGGCGATCTGGGCCCGAAGCTGACTGATCTGCTTCTTGAGCTCCCCCTGCTCTGCTTCGAGCCTTTCGATGGTGGCCCCGGCCACTTGCCGCGACCCTTCCGCGACCGTACTTGGCTTGGGTGGCGCAGCCTGCAACTGCGCCGCCAGCATCAGTCCCACGCCAAGTCCCAACACCATGAGGGTAGCTGCCCCTTTTGTAGCGCCCCATTTGGTAGGGTGTGGTCGCAGATAGGGAAGGCTGGCTCTCAGTCTGGCGAGATCCAGAGAGAACAGGGGCTCGTGAGACGGTTCGTGTAACACGTTCGACATTTGGACCCTACGCCTGCTGGAACTTACTCATTCGCTTGCCCATTAAGACGACGGCCCCGGTGACGATGGCCAGGGTCATCGCGCCGATGGCCGAATTGACCGCCAGAGCGACCGAAGCATCAAAAAAGAACGCCTGCGGGAACATCCTTATCAGATAGTCGGTATTTGGATTGAGAATCCACAAATCGTTGCTGAAGGAGACGAGGTGAAAAACCAGGAATAGCTGGCTGAAATCGACGGTCGACAGTGCTGCGAAGACTCCCAGCACGATCAGAGTCAAGACGCCGCCCCAAAGCGCACGGTGCGCCAGAGGGATAATAAAGCGGCTTCGTGCCAGGGCACAGCCGATCACCACGAAAAGCACCGCGTAGGCAAGCGCAACTAGCTGAAGGGTGAAAACGCCTCTCACCAGGCCACGAACGTCGCTCAGGTGCGTCGCCTCGCGCTCATTAAAGAGGATGCCAGACTGTCCCTGTCTTTGCAGCTCCGCAGCCAGATCATCAGCGCTCGAGGCAAAGTAGCTTACGAGTGCTCTATTTGACGCTTGAAGCTGAGCTTGCTGGAGGCCGGTCGTCCGGGCGGCCCCATACCTCACCTGCCCACTTTCGTAGAAAGAGGGGTCCAGAACCAGGGACCTCACACTAGTCGAAATGATAATCACGGGGATCGCCGCCACGAACAGCACGGTTGCAAAAAGCCCAAGAAATCTCACCATCGCCTCGCCACAGAATTATGATAGTGCAACGGCATGTCCAATGTCAAGAAAAACACAAACGCGGTCGAGAGGATTGCACGAGTCTCAGGGCTCGACAATGAGCCGCTGGCCGTGGTCAAGGATAATGGTGACGCGGCTTGCGAGGCTCCGGCCCACAATTGGCTCGTTGCCGAGCACTGTGATGACGTATAATGTTCACTGAGGACGGCCTCTGATCGTGGCCGTCGATGTTTTAGGAGTCGTTTCAATGGCAAAGAGGATGACCAGGGGTAGTTTGATAGTTCTGGGGTTAGGGCCCGGCGATCCCGGGCTTCTGACCGTCGAGGCGCGCCAGTTGCTGGAACAAGCCGACGAGGTTTATCTCAGGACAGTGCGCCATCCCATCGTGTCCAGACTCCCCCCGACATTGGCCATCCGCTCGTTCGATCACGTTTACGAGGCGAAGGGCACCTTCGGCGAAGTATACCAGACGATTTGCGAGGAACTGCTCAAGTTGGCCGAGCGACCGCAGGGTGTTATCTACGGTGTGCCCGGCCATCCCCTGGTTGCCGAGGACTCGGTACATCGTATTGTAACCCAGGCCAAAGGCAAGGGCATTGAGGTGCGCATAGTGCCGGGTCTCAGTTTCGTCGACGCCGTGCTGTCGCTGCTCGAAGTGGACGCGCTGGCCCAGGGTCTCCAACTGGTGGACGCGAGCACCCTGGCCGAGTACGCCGATGTCTGGGTAGCGGACCGCGGACGCGAGAGCGAGGGGAACACTCAGGCTCCGCTGGTGTGGAGCAAGCGGCCACTCGATCCGACGGTGCCGGCCCTCGTCTGCCAGTTGCACAGCCGGCGGGTGGCATCGGCGACGAAGCTAACCCTTCTAGAGCTGTACCCCCACGATCACAAGGTTGTGGTTGTCCAATGGGCAGGCATCGCGGGCAAACAGCGCAAGCGTGCGCTGGAGTTGAGCGAGCTGGATCGCCTGCGGGATTTCGACCATCTGACCTCTCTCTACCTTCCCGCCCTTAGCGTTCTGGACGATCTGTCATCCCTGGCGGGCTTGCGCTTCATCGTGGGGCGCTTGCGTGCGCCGGGTGGCTGCCCGTGGGATCGCGAGCAAACCCACGAATCGCTCAAACCGTACCTGCTCGAAGAAACGTACGAGGTGCTCGAGGCTCTGGATACCGAAGACAGAGCAACGTTCGCCGAAGAACTTGGCGACCTGCTGCTCCAGATAGTGCTTCACGCGCAACTGGCAATGGAGAGCGGCGACTTCGCAATGGAGGACGTGCACCGCCACATCAACGCCAAGCTGATTCGGCGGCATCCACACGTTTTCGGCGACAGGCAAGTATCGGGTGCTGCCGAGGTCTTGCTCAACTGGGAGCAGATCAAGCGTGAGGAGAAGGGCGAGGGGTTGGTCTCCCTGAACAACGTGCCAAAGGCGCTGCCGGCGCTGGCCTATGCGCAGTCGATCCAGCGGCGAGTGGCCAGAGTCGGGTTCGACTGGCCGGAGATCGGCGGCGTGTTGGACAAAGTGTCGGAGGAAGCGCAGGAGGTGCGGCAGGCAAGCGGCCCAGGGGAGAGGGCCAGAGAGCTCGGCGACCTGCTTTTTGCGATCGTGAATCTGGCTCGCTGGCTCGAAGTCGACGCCGAGGAGGCGCTACGCCAGGCAAATCACAGGTTCAAGCAGAGATTCCAATACATGGAGCAGCTCTGCGCCGACCGAAAGATAAATTTGAGCGAGCTGAGCTTGGAACAGCAGGACGAGCTTTGGGAGGAGGCGAAGCGGTGGTACGCATCCGGAGCAGAGTAGGCAAGATGGACCCGCGCAACCGCTGCTGCACTGCGACCTTGTAGAGACGACCCGCCGGGTCGTCTCTACAAAAGGGTCGTAGCCCCGTTTGCACAACCGCTCCAAGCCTACACCCGCCGGTCTATCGCCTGGCCGGCCAGTCGGTCCGCTCCTTTGTTCTGCTCGCGGGGAACGTGCTTGATGGACACGAATTTGAATCTACCCAGCCAGTGCCTCGCCTTCTCGTAGAAGGGCTTGAGAGCCGGGCTGCGCACCTTGTACTTTCCGGTGAGCTGTCTGACGACCAGCTCAGAATCCAGCCGGAGTTCTACCTGGTCGGCTGCGAAGGGGAAAGCCGTTTCCAGCGCAAAGATAACACCGGAATACTCAGCCTCGTTGTTCGTCGCGTGTCCGATGAACTTCGAAACCGTTTTGAGGCAGCGACCCAGCTCGTCCTCGATGACCACGCCCACCCCCGCGGGGCCCGGATTGCCCCGCGAAGCGCCGTCGGAGTAGACTATGAGCTTTTTAGGCTTGATGGCTGGCAAATGTTCATGCACTTCATTTCGCCTTTCCAGGGCAGGGTGTCGGTGATTGCCGAGCCGTTTGGAGCGTGTTGTTGCGTTCTTGACCCCCTGACCCCTATCTTGCCACCCACAGGATGCGGCCGCAGTGGCCACAGAAGCTAAGCTGTGCACTGGTTCTGGCCCGCTGGGCCTCGAGGCTGGGTAACGAGACGCGGCAACCCTGGCAGGTATTCTGCTCGACCTTGGCCACCGCGCGTCCCCGCTTGGTCCTTCTGAGATCGTCGTAGGTGTGCAGGGATTCGCCGCTTATGCCTGCCGCCAGCGCCTGTCGTGCCCGATTGAGCTCCTCCAAACGCGCGAGCAGTCCGTCCTTTTGATCCTGCAGACGCCGTTGCTCCTGCTGCCAACTGTCTTCGACGTCGTCCTTTTCGTGCCGTACGCGCTGCAGGGAGTGCCGCAGTTCGTCGAGTTCTTCCATTAGCTCGATGGCTTTGTACTCGGCCGCGTCCTTGTTGCGCTTGAGATGTTCGACCTCTTTTTGAAGGCCGTCCAGCTCCTTCGGGTTTTTCACCGTTCCGCCGTACAGCTTTATCTCGAGCGGCTTGATCTTGCTGACAAGGTCGTCTACCTGCCACTCGGACGATCGAAGGTCTTTCTCTCGCGAGCGGACATCTCCTTCGAGTTGGACCACCCGGGCACGAGCCTTTGTAAGCTCCTCGGTTTCACCTAGCTGGGCCTCTGTCTCCTCGAGAGACCTCGCGGTATCCTCGATTTCCAGGTCAAGGGTCTGCAGTTTGTAGAGTAGCTGCGCTTCGGCCATTGCTCAACTCCTACCGAGGATGTGTGGATTCGTTATGTGCCGATGGAGCTGTCCTACCCGGCGCTCCGCCTTAGAGATCACCTCAAATCGTAGGGGTGAGGTCTCCTCGCCCCCTGCCAGACAGCTCGCTTTAGGCCAAATCCTGCTCTTGAGATAGTTTCTTGGCGTTCGAGTGGTGCGATTATAGCACGATTGCCGCAAATGCGCATCCGTTGATTGAGGTTAGCCGCTCTGGTATAATGCGGCAGTGCACGACTTGAGTGATAGGAGGTCGCGAGTGAGCAACGCTAAACTGCTGCGGGTAGACGTCGAATCTGCCAGCGTAAACTGGGAGGCGGTCCCGGAGTACCTCCAGCCATGGGGCGGCAGAGGGCTAACTTCCTCTTTGGTCAACCAGGAAGTGCCACCGACCTGCGACGCCATTGGTAAGCACAATAAGCTGGTTTTCGCACCCGGGCTTCTGGGCGGGACCACGGCTCCGACGTCCGGGCGCCTGTCTGTGGGTGGCAAAAGCCCTCTCACCGGGAGCATCAAGGAGTCCAACGCCGGGGGCATCGCCGGCAGTAAGCTTGTCAGGAGCGGCATCAAGGCACTTGTTCTGGAGGGATTGCCACGCGACCGTTCACTCAAAGTGCTGGTCGTCTCGCCATCGGATGCCTTGCTGGTCGATGGCGAGCGACTGCGCGGGTTAGGCAACTACGAAGTGGCCGGAATCCTGCGATCGGAATACGGGCAGGACGCTGCCGTTATCTCGATTGGGCCCGCCGGGGAGAACCGGATGCGCGCTGCTTCCATCGCCGTCACGGACCGGGAAGGCCGTCCAACCCGTCACGCCGCGCGCGGCGGGTTGGGCGCAGTAATGGGCTCGAAGGGCATCAAAGCTATCGTGGTCGACGCGCGTGGCCACGGCACCTTGGACGGCGTCGCCGATAAGAAGAGGTTTCAGGCCGCCGTGAAGGGCTTCGCGGGCGAGCTGACGGAGCATCCGTTCACCGGCAAAGTTATGCCGCTATATGGAACGTCGTCCACCGTCACGGTGATCGATCGTGTGGCGGGCTTGCCGGTGAGGAACTTCAGGACAGGCAAGTTCGACGAGCTTTCGCAGATAGATGAGAACCAACTCATCAAGCTGATGGAAGAACGCGGCGGCAACCCGACATACGTCTGCCAGCCCGGCTGTGTTGTGAGGTGCTCGAACATTTATCACGGGCCAGACGGAAAGTACCTGACCGCCAGTCTGGAATACGAGACCATCGTGATGATGGGCTGCAACCTGGGCATCGCGGATTTCGACGCCATTGCCACATTGGATAGACTGTGCGACGATTTCGGGCTCGACACCATCGAGATCGGAGCAGCACTGGGCGTGGCCGCCGATGCCGGCCTGATGGAGTTTGGCGACGGGGAAGCCGCGATCCGACTGGTAAAAGAGATCGGTGCCGGCACGCCTCTAGGCAGGATACTCGGGGGCGGCGCGAAGAACACGGGCGACGCCTTCGGCATCACCCGCGTCGCCCACGTGAAGAGGCAGGCGATCCCGGCCTACGATCCGCGAACGATGAAGGGCACGGGCGTGACGATGGCCACCTCGCCGATGGGCGCGGATCATACCGCGGGCAACGCCCTGCCGGGAACGATGAAAGTCGATCTGATGGACCGAGCCGGGCAGGCCAAGCTTGCTCACGTTCTGCAGGTGCGCGTTGCCGCCCTCGACACGATAGGGCTCTGCCTCTTTGTAAATCGGCTGCTATTTGATAGCCAGACGGCGTGTGCCGCCGTGGTGGAAATGATTAACGCGAAGCTCGGCCTCTCTATTACGTTCGACGACTATCTCGAAATGGGCCACAACGTGCTGCGCACGGAGCGCGAGTTCAATCGCCGTGCCGGTTTTACCGCTGCGCATGACCGGTTCCCCGACTTCTTGTACGATGAGCCGCTGCCGCCAAAAGATATGCGCTTCGACATTACCCAAGAAGACCTGGATGAGGCAGCCAAGGCGTCGGCGTGAAACGGTTGGTTCAATGATGGAGGCTATACTGCTGGGGCGGGAAGGGTGAATCCCCAGGTAGCAATAATAGGACGTGCAAACGTGAAGCTAGCTTATTACATCAACCACTTCTTCGCCGGCATCGGCGGCGAGGACAAAGCGGACACCACCGTGGGGGTGAGGGAAGGCCCAGTTGGACCGGGCAACGGGTTGAAAAACCTGCTCTCGCCCGGCATCACCATCGCCGGAACTGTCTACGCTGGCGATAACTATTTTAACGAAAACGTCGAGAAAGCCACCAAGGAGGTGCTCGATGCCGTCAGGGCCTTCTCACCCGATGCGCTGATAGCTGGCCCGGCCTTTGACGCGGGCCGCTACGGCGTCGCCTGCGCCGAGGTGTGCAACACGGTTTCCCGGGAGTTGGGAATACCGTCGGTAAGCGCCATGTACGAGGAGAACCCGGGGGTAGATGTCTACAGGAATTACAGGAATCCGAGAGTATTCTTCCTGCCATCGGGACCACTGGCCGACACTATGTCTCGGGCACTTGCCGATATGGCCGGATTTGTCGACAAGATCGCCCTGGGAGCCGAGCCAGGGTCCGCGGCGTCGGAGGGCTACTTTCACAGGGGTATTCGTAGGCTCGTAGAGGTGGAAAAGAGCGGTGCCGAACGCGCCGTCGCGATGCTGCTGGCGAGGCTGAACGACCAGCCGTTTAGCTCGGAGGTGCCTCTCAGGGGGCTCGACCCAATTACGCCCGCCGCTCCACTCGCCAATCTGGCTGGAGCGACGATCGCCCTGGCCAACACAACCGGCATCGTCCCCATCGGCAATCCGGATGCCTTCAAGAGGATGCGCAACACCCAGTGGAAAAAGTACTTCATCGGCGATCTCGAGTCCGTGGAACAGGGCGAGTGGGAGGCCGTCCACGGCGGCCATGACACCAGATACACTAACAGCAATCCCAACTGGGGCGTCCCGCTGGATGCCGCCAGGGTCTTGGAAAGAGAAGAGGTTTTCGCCCATCTGCACCCGTATCTCTACACCACCCCCGGTGTACAGGCCTCCGTGAACCTGATGCAGCAATTCGGCCGGGAGATGGCGCAGGAGATGCTGGCAGCCGGAGTGAACGGCGTGATAATGGTGTCGACCTGAGGGAGCTGTACGCGCAGCGGCGCTGCGCTATCGCGAGAGATGGAGAAGGCCGGAATTCCGGTGGGCTTCATCACGCCGATGTACGGCCTGAGCGAGCAGTTGGGCGTGCCCCGCACGGTGGTCGGCGTCAAGATTCCGCATCCATGCGGCGACCCGACCCTCGGCAAGGAGCAGGATCTGCAATTGCGGAGGGAGCTGGTAATGACCGCCTTGAGTGCGATGCAAAAACCGGTGGAAGGTCCGGTGGTCGACCGTCCGCAGGTAACGCTGGTGATGGGATAGGAGAAAGCCATGAAGCTAGAGCTCGCCATCTTTCCGGTGAATAAGCTGATTTGGGGAGACCGGACGCAGTACCAGGAGGGCGTACTGTCGCTTAACAAGGGAGAGCTTCTTTCTCTGTTAAGAGAGGACTCCAGAATAGAGAGTGCGGAGCTGGAGATCGTGAATCCAGGCGACCGCGCGCGAATTGTCGGAATCCGCGACGCGGTGGAACCGAGGATCAAAGCCAGCGGGCCTGGATGCGTTTTCCCGGGCATCTTGGGCCCAATCGAGCTTGCCGGCCAAGGAGTTACAAACCGCCTCACGCAAACGGCCGTCATCGTCGCCGCCAACTTCAAGACCTCGGCAAAGGCGGGGACGGCGGCGCCCAGCAGCTCGATCCTGGATATGTGGGGAGCGGGCGCAGCGGTGACCCCCCTGGGATCCACCCGCAATCTGGTTCTCGCGCTCAACCTCGTCGAGGGTATTTCCGAGACTGATGCTCAGACATCGATCCAGATGGCCGAGCTCCGCGTCGCCGACCGGCTGGCGCGTACTACCCTGGGACAGATGCCTGCCCAGGTAGAGGTTTTCGAGCTGAGGCCTACGCCACCTTCCTTGCCCAGGGTGGTCTACATTCTGGGCATGATGACGGGCAACTTGCCTGACATAAGCATCTACGGGATGCCGGTTTCCGAAACACTGCCGACGTTGCTGCATCCAAACGAGCTCTTCGACGGCGCCATAACCGTGGACCCGCGCAAGGGCAGGCACAACCATCCCCGGGTGTGGGAATGGCAAAACCATCCGGTCGTCAAGGAGCTCTACCGCCAGCATGGCAAGGCGCTGCACTTCCTGGGCGTGATATTCCATCGCATCAGCGCCAATACCCACATGGGCAAGGAGATGGGCGCCCTCTCTGTGGCCAAGATGGCGAAGCTGCTCGGTGCGCAGGGAGCAGTAATAACCAGGGTAAACGTGTCCGGCAACAGGTTTATCGACATTATGCTGGCGGTTCAAGCCTGTGAAAAGGTGGGCATAAAAACGGTACTGCTGACCCCCGAATACGGGGGAAAGACAGGAGACGAGCTGCCCTTCCTGTTCACCGTGCCGGAGGCGTGCTCCATAGTCAGCACGGGCAGCTTCGAGAGGAAGCTTGAGTTGGACGCTCCCGACCTGGTGATCGGCCCTCGCCAGAACGGTGAGGTTTTGATGGATCCTAACCCGGTCCAAGGACGTACCGCGCAGCCCGCCAACGTTCCGGTGGCCGTGGATGGGTGGGATCACATCGCCGGCGGCGTCGATTGGTGGGGCCGGGGGCGCTTGCAGGCCCAGGATTTCTAAAGGGTCTGAACCACAGATTACGCAGATTAGGGGATTACGCAGATTACCAGGTCGCCAAGCTCCGGCATCTGCGAAATCCCGTAATCTGCGTCAATCAGCGGTTCAGACTGCTGGCGCCCCGAGGGGCATAGAGAAGTAACAAAAATAAGGAGTATGTCGATGAAACGGATGCTTTGCACGGTTGGCGTGGTCCTCGTCAGCTTCATCCTTATGGCCTGTGCCGGCGGCGGCACCCCGGCGCCGCAAAGCGCCCCTACCCAGCCCGCGGCGGCCAAGCCTGCCGCCGCACCCACCCAGGCGGCTCCCGCTGCGAAGGCGTCCCCTGCCGCCCAGGCGCCCGCACAGCCGACGAAGCCGCTTACCGCCGTCGAGGTGGCGGCTCTGCCTCTCGGGCCGGAGCGGCAGCGGATACTGGAGGAGGGTGCCCGCCGAGAGGGTACGGTGACCGTGTACACCACCTCCACAGGCTTCGAGCCCATCGCGGGCAAGTTTATGGAAAGATACCCTTTCGTAAAAATGGAAGTGTTCATGACGCGCGCCGAGGATTTGACACAGCGGGCGCTGGCCGAAGCCAAGGCCGGACGCTTGAGTGGTGATGTGATCAAGTCGAATGTTTTCGTGCAGAACGACCTCAAAGATGTGACGATCAAGTTCAATACCCCTTACGGCAAGTTCCAGACCTCGCCCAATACCGCCAATCTGGATATGACCGGTATCGTCTTCACTTACAGCACGCAGCGGGTCACGGCAGCCGATGTGCCGCAGAGGGTAGAAGACCTGCTGCTCCCCCGATGGAAGCAGAATGTCGGCTTGTTCGCCCCACCCAATAGTTTCCCCGGCAGGTGGGTAGGTGCCTTACTCGACAAGCTCGGAGAACAACCCGCCAGGGACCTCCTCACGAAGCTGGCTGATCAGAAGCCCTATTTCTTCGGCCAGCCGGACCAAGGCAGAAACAGCCTGCTTGCGGGCGAGTATGACCTGAATATGCAGAGCATCAACAGGGCGCTCTTCAGCGTCAAGAACGGTGACCCTGTCGGTTGGGTGGCCCTTGACCCCACGACACTGAGCCCCGATTCCGTTGGCATCTTTAAGCTCGCTCAGCGCCCACACGCGGCTATGCTTTTTCTCGATTTCGTGCTGAGCCCCGAGGGTCAACAGATGGTCGCCGATGTCTCGGGCTCAATCGCGCAGGACGAGCTGGATAAGGGCGTGAAAGCGGGGGTCAAATTGCCTCCGCCGTCCAGGCTGCACATCCAGTCCACTTCCGACACCCCTAAGCTGCGGGGATGGATGGAGCTGTATGAAAAACTCGTCATGAAGAAATAGGCCGTATGCAATTCCCCATCGTAATCCTGGTCTACCTCACAGTACTGCCGATATTGTTCCTGGTCTATGGCGCCTTTGTGCAGGATATCGGCAGTTTCGATCTTACGTTGGCCAACGTTACCAGGGTTTTTGGGGATGCCACCCTGTTGCCCCTTGTGGGGCGCACCTTCATCTTTGCCCTCAGTGGCGCTTTCTTGGCGCTGTTGCTGGGCGGCACGGCAGCGTGGATCACGGAACGGACGGCAACTCGGCTGAAGAGCCTGGTGTCGGCGTTGAATCTCATTTCTTTGACGATGCCCAGCCTCTTTACTTGCGTGGTCTGGATCTCGCTCCTGGCGCCCAAGTCGGGCCTGATCAATTCGTGGCTCGCGTCGCTCTTCCAGCTTCCGGTGGGACCGCTGAGTATCTATTCGCTGCCGGGGATGATCTGGGTTGAAGCCCTTATCGGCGCGCCTTTCGCCTATCTTTTGATGGCCGCCGTGCTGAGCTCGATGGACCGGTCGCTGGAGGAGGCCTCGACCATGAGCGGCGCCAGTGTATGGACGACGCTCCGGAGGGTGACCTTGCCCATAATGCTACCGGCAGTACTTTCCGTTATGATCTTCCGGATTGTCCGCAGCCTGGAGTCCTTCGAGACGCCTGTCTTGATAGGCGTACCCCAGGGAATCGACCTCATGGTTTCCAAAATATTTACTATCGTTACCGTTGAGAGGAGCTATGGCGTAGCCAGTGCCTATTCGCTGGCGCTAATGGCGGCGTCATTTGTTGGCATCTATTATTACTCCCGGATCACCAGCCAAACCTACAGGTTTGCCAGCGTCACCGGCAAGGGATTTAAGGGCGATACGATCAAACTGGGCCGCTACCAGTTCCTGGCCGACTCGTATTTGATACTGTTTATCGTTATCCTCGGCTTGCTGCCGCTCGTAACCCTGGTGTGGAACGCATTGTTGCCGTATTCCATGAGGCCGTCGGGCGAGGCTTTGGCTCAGCTCACGACGAAGAACTTCCAAACTGTTATCAGCTCACCAAAAGTGTTTTCGGCCTTCCAGAACTCGTTTGCGGTGGCAGCCGGCACCGCCGCGGTGTGCGTTTCGCTGGCCTCCATAGTGGCCTGGATCGTCCTCCGCACCAAAATGCGTGGCAGATGGCTGCTGGATTTGTTGGCATTCCTTCCTATGACCATTCCCGGCGTCATTATGGGGGTCGGGCTGGTATGGATCTACCTCACGCTGCCCATCCCGGTTTACGGGACCTTGTGGATCATCTTGATCGGCTATGCCACCAGTTTCCTGCCCATAGCCATGAGGTTTATGTCCCCTGCTCTTGGCCAGATCCACAAGGAGCTGGAGGAATCGGCCTATATGTCTGGCGCCACCTGGTGGGCGGCGTTCCGGGGGATACTCATCCCGCTGCTTTTGCCCGCTGCCCTGGGCGCGGCGATATACATCTTTATGCTCGTTTTCCGCGTGGTATCGATGGCCATCGTCGTATACACGCCCTCCACTGTGGTGGTGCCAGTTATGATCTTCCAGATGTGGGGAGAATCGGCGGGCAACGCGGTGCACGCCCTGCTTCTGATCAACACGCTCGTGCTGGTGCCCTTCGCCCTCAGCTATCACTGGCTAACCCGCCGCTATGGCCTAAGAGCGAGGACGGATTAGCATCAGGGAATGCCCGCGATTTGTCCGACGCTGAACTGGTAGGGACGGTTCGCGAACCGCCCCCGCCTCGCATGCTGACTTTCTTTGCTCTGGCGGCGGGCCGCTGACCTTGGTATAATTTGTGGGGAAAGAGTAGGGCGGCCTGTAATCGGCGGTGAGATTCTGGTGCACGGTGGCGTGGGCTGGAGGACAGGTAGCGTCTGGCCTGGGGTTGTGACGGGTCTCACGCGATGGAAGACTGAAAGCTGGCCGTTGGCGGCTAACCGCTGGACTGGCGAGTGATAGAGTTGCCCAAGCTAAGTTTGCGTGTGAAGCTACTTCTGGCCGCGGCGCTGGTGATTCTACCTCTGTTGGCCACGCTCATTTATGACTTCGAAACGGACTTCGCGCTCCGAACCGACACGATCCTCGACAGCCAGATGCAGACCGCACAGGCCGTCGCCGCGCTTGTGGACGACACGTTCGACGCGCAAATCGACGTCGCCTGGGCATTTGCCGTCAACCCGATCGTCAGCACGCTTGACCTCAATCGCGTGGATCCGTATCTGAAGCGACTTGCTCCATTGTATGCGAAATACGACGATATCGCCGTCTTGGACGCCAAAGGTGAGAGCGTGGGCTCTTTTGTGACATTCCCCGGGGTTCGGCCCTCGGGAGCCGACCGCGAGTACTTTCAGAGGGTGATGGCCACCAACGGCCCGTTCATATCCGGCGTGCTCGTTTCCCGGGCAACGGGGAGGCACATTACAGTGGCGGCGGTGCCCGTTCGCGGCGAAGGCGGCGGACCCGTCGGGGTTGTAATCGTTGCACAGGATACCTCCGGCCTACCAGAGCGCCTGGCAAGCGTCGGCCTCGATCCGGGCCAGGCTATCTTCCTAGCTGATCCCACCGGCAGACTGGCCTTCCATACGCGTAGGCCCGAGCTCTCTTGGGAGGAACGAGACCTTTCAAGCTATCCCCCGATCCAGTCGGCTATCAGGCAAGAGCCGTTCCGCTCCGCCAGCACAGAGGGCGCATTTGGCGGCGAAAGACTGGTGGTCACCACGCACACGCCGAGATATCACTGGGTGGTGGGGGTCTCTGTCCCGAGGGATGTGGCCTTCGCGCCGCTCCAGCGGGATATGCTGGTAAAGCTGGCCGGTTACGCCGTGGTCGTCATTTTGACCCTGCTGGTAGCGCTCGTCGTCTCGGCATATCTGGCGAGGCCAGTCCGGCGGCTCGCCGCTCACGCCATGGCCCTGGGCAAGGGCGACATGAGCCAGCGTGTCAGCATTCGAACCGGCGATGAGCTAGAGCGGCTTGGGGACGCCTTCAACTATATGGCCGATGAGGTCCAGAAGGCACTGCGCCTTCGGGAGGAATTTTTGACGGTCGCCTCCCACGAGCTTCGGACACCCCTCACTATCGTCAAGGGATACTCCCAGTGGCTTATGACGAGGGAGGACGACGAAGGCAAGCGCAAGGCCCTAGAGACGATCGTGCGACAGGTCGACAGAATGGCCGAACTGGTCCAGGATATGCTGGACGTCTCGCAGATCCAGGCCGGACGACTGGAGTTCCGGAAACAGAGGTTCGACCTGGTGGCGCTAGCCGAGGAAGTGTCCGACAGGATCCAGCGGCTGACGGAGAAACACAGGCTGCTCGTGACGGCGCAGCCTCCGGTTATCGTAGAGGCCGACCGCGAGCGTGTTGCCGTCGTCCTGACCAACCTGATCGACAACGCCGTCCGCTACAGCCCCGCCGGCGGCAACGTAGAGACCAGAGTGTGGCGAAACGAAGAAGCGGTCGTGTCCGTCAGAGATTACGGGCTGGGAATTCCCCGCGGCCTGCAACCGCGTCTCTTCGAGCCTTTTTATCAGATTTATCCCGCCATAGCGGGCTATGGAGGGCTCGGCCTGGGCCTGTACATTGCCAAGCAGATCGTGGAGCGTCATAGCGGTCGGATATGGTTCGAGAGCGAGGAGAGTAAGGGCAGCACGTTCTATTTCGCGCTGCCACTGTCGGGCCAGAGGATTCGCGAACCATGAAGGTTGCGGCTACAGGCTGTGCCTGGCCTAGTGCCGTTGCAACGCTCCAGCAATGATGCCTGCCAACCGGGTTGACGGCGACCCCGATCTATCGGGGCGCCGAAGGACTCCCAAGTCTGCCAAGCACGTCACCCTGCGCAAGCTGTCTGGATTGGGTACAGCGCCTACGCCGTCTTCACCGCCGGCAGGACTCTTCGCAAGAACCTGCCTGTGTGCGAATGGGGCATGTCGACAAGTTCCTCCGGAGTGCCCTCCGCGACGACCCAACCGCCCGCGTCGCCACCCTCGGGACCCAGGTCGATAATCCAGTCCGCGGTCTTGATCACATCCAGGTGATGCTCGATCACCAGCACGCTGTTGCCGGCGTCCACGAGCCGGTGCAGCACTTGCAGCAGTCGCGCGACGTCGGCGAAGTGCAGGCCGGTGGTAGGCTCGTCGAGAATATAAAGGGTTTTGCCGGTGGCTCGGCGCGAAAGCTCGGTCGAGAGCTTCACCCGCTGCGCCTCACCACCCGAAAGCGTCGTCGCGGGCTGCCCGAGCTTGACGTAGCCCAGGCCCACGTCGTCCAGCGTTTCCAGCTTGGCTCGCACGGTCGGAATGTTCTCGAAGAACGGGAGCGCCTCTTCCGCGGTCATGTCCAGCACGTCCGCGATGGTTCTGCCCTTGGACCGAATCTCCAGCGCCTCACGATTGTAGCGTTTCCCCTTGCACACCTCGCACGGCACGTAGACGTCTGGCAGGAACTGCATCTCGATCTGGATGATCCCCTGCCCCTGGCAGGCTTCGCAACGGCCACCCTTCACGTTGAACGAGAACCTGCCCGGCTGGTAACCTCGCACCCGCGCCTCAGGAACGGCCGCGAACAGCTCTCGGATAGGCGTGAAGAGCCCCGTATAAGTGGCCGGGTTGGAGCGCGGCGTCCGGCCAATAGGCGACTGATCGATGTCGATGACTTTGTCAAGTTGATCGAGACCTAGAATGGCGTCGTGGGCGCCGGGGCGCTCCCGCGAATGGTAAAGCACCTGCGATAGCCGCCGATAGAGAATGTCACTCACCAGCGTGCTTTTGCCAGAGCCCGATACCCCGGTGACGCACACGAACTGGCCCAGGGGAACACGAACGTCGATGCTCTTCAGATTGTTCTCGCGAGCTCCCTTGACGACCACACACTTGCCGTTGCCGTCTCGCCGCCCGTTTGGGACCTCTATCCTTCTTTCGCCCCGCAGGTACTGGCCAGTAACAGAATGCGGGCAGTCGATTATGGTAGTCAATGGCCCTGCGACCACTACCTCGCCGCCATGTTCGCCGGCGCCCGGCCCCATATCAACGACGAAATCAGCCGAGCGGATCGTCTCCTCGTCGTGCTCCACAACCAGCAAAGTGTTGCCGATGTCGCGCAGTCGCTCCAGAGTGTCGATGAGACGCCGGTTGTCACGCTGGTGAAGTCCGATGCTCGGCTCATCGAGGATATACAGAACGCCCATCAGCCCGCTGCCGATCTGCGTCGCGAGCCGAATGCGCTGCGACTCGCCGCCCGACAGAGTGCCCGAGGACCGGTCCAGGGCCAGGTAATCGAGTCCAACGTCCACCAGGAACCGGAGACGAGCGCGAATCTCCTTCAGTATCTGGCGGGCGATGACCCTTTCCCGCTCCGTCAGCTTCGCCCCGATGTCGTCGAACCAGCGCACCGCGTCGGCGACGGCCATGCGCGTGACGTCGACTATTGACTTGTCGCCAACAGTCACAGAGAGGCTTTCTGGCTTGAGCCTGGAGCCTTTGCAGGCAGGGCAGGGCCGATGGGACATAAACCGCTCGATCTCCGCACGAACGAACTCAGAGTCGGTCTCCTTGTAGCGCTGTTGCAGGTTGTTGACGATGCCCTCGAACCTGGTCCGGTGTTCCCGCATTCTGCCGTACTTGTCGCGGTGTCGCAGGGTGATGTACTCGCTTTTTGATCCGTAGAGCAAGATGTTCAGATGCTCGGGATTCAGATCTTTCACAGGCTCTGTCATCGAGAAGCCGTAGTGGCCGGCCACCGACTCTATGACCTGTTGAAAGTACGGGCTGGTCGAGCCAGATCGGCTCCACGGCAGCACGGCGCCCTCGCGCAACGTCAGGCTCTTGTTGGGAATCACGAGCTCGGGGTCCACTTCTAACTTGGTGCCAATGCCGGTGCATGCCGGACACGCGCCGTGAGGACTGTTGAATGAGAATGACCGCGGCTCGATCTCTCCGAAGCTTATGCCACAGTGGACGCACGCGAAGTGCTCCGAGAACAGCAGCTCTTCGCCGTCGACGACGGACACCAGCATCACGCCGGAGCCCAGCTTCAGAGCCGTCTCGGTCGAGTCGGCGATGCGCGCGGCATCCGGGCTCGACTGCTCACCATCCTGCGCCTTGCGCACCACCAGGCGGTCCACCACGACCTCGATGGTGTGCTTTTTGTTCTTGTCGAGATCGAACTCCTCGCCTAGCTCGCGAATGACGCCGTCGACTCTCACGCGCACGTAGCCCGCGCGCCGCGCATCCTCGAAGATCTGCTGGTGCTCGCCCTTGCGGTCTCTGACCATAGGAGCCATAAGCATGATGCGCTTGCCCTCGGGAAGCGAAAGGATGGCGTCGACGATTTGCTCGACGGTTTGCTGGCTGATCTCGCGCCCGCATTTGGGGCAGTGGGGGTGACCCACTCGGGCGAAAAGAAGCCGTAGGTAGTCGTAGATCTCCGTGACCGTTCCCACGGTAGAGCGCGGGTTGTGGCTGACGCCCTTCTGATCGATGGATATGGCCGGCGAGAGCCCCTCGATGTAGTCCACATCTGGTTTCTCGACCTGGCCCAGGAACTGCCGCGCGTAGGCCGACAGCGACTCCACGTACCGGCGCTGTCCCTCGGCGTAGATGGTGTCGAAGGCCAGGCTGGACTTGCCGGAGCCGGAGAGGCCGGTGATGACGACCAGGCTATCGCGGGGGATCTCCACGTCGATGTTCTTGAGGTTATGCTCGCGCGCGCCGCGCACGGTTATCTTATCGTGAGGCACGGGTGCCTATTCCAGGCTCCTTCTAAGCTCGATGATTTGGTCTCGGATAAGGGCCGCCGTCTCGAACTCCAGGTTCTTTGCTGCAGCCTTCATCTGGCTCTCCAGGTCTTTGATGAGGCGCGTGATCTCGGCCTTGCTGATCCCGGTGCCTACCTCGTAGGTGGGCCGCGACTCGGCCACCATTTTGACCCGGTCGGTAATGTCCTTGATCGCTTTTCTGATGCCGACGGGTGTGATGCCGTGCGTCTCGTTGTGCACAAGCTGCACCTTTCGGCGACGGTAGGTCTCCTCGATGGCCTTTCTCATCGAGTCCGTCACGGTATCTGCGTACATAATCACCTGGCCGTCGACGTGACGCGCCGCGCGGCCGATCGTCTGGATAAGCGAGCCCTCCGATCGCAGAAAGCCCTCCTTGTCTGCATCCAGGATTGCCACCAGCGAGACCTCCGGCAGGTCCAATCCCTCGCGCAAGAGATTGATGCCAACCACCACATCGTAAACGCCGAGCCGCAAGTCGCGCAGAATCGCGACGCGCTCCAACGTCTCGATCTCGGAGTGAAGATAGTGCACCTTGATCCCCATTTCCCTGAGGTAATCCGCGAGGTCCTCTGCCATTCGCTTGGTCAGCGTGGTCACCAGACCACGCTCACCGCGCGTCACGCGCTGATGTATCTGCTGCAAGAGATCGTCGATCTGCCCCTTGGTAGGCTTCACCTCGATGCCGGGATCGATGAGGCCAGTGGGGCGTATTAGCTGCTCGACCACCTGCTGGCTGTGCTCGTACTCGTAAGGACCGGGTGTGGCGGATACGAATACGGCCTGGCGGATGTGTCGCTCGAATTCCGAGAACCGCAGCGGCCGGTTGTCCAGCGCCGAGGGCAGTCGAAAGCCGTATTCGACCAGCACCTTCTTGCGCGCCAGATCGCCGTGGTACATGCCACGAACTTGCGGCAGCGACATGTGCGATTCGTCGACGAAGATCAGGAAATCGTCCGGAAAGTAGTCCAGCAGTGTCCAGGGCTGGCTGCCCGGCGCACGGCGTGACAGGTGGCGCGAGTAGTTCTCGACCCCGGCGCAATAGCCGGTTTCCTGCAGCATCTCGATGTCAAATAGCGTGCGCTGTTTCAGCCGCGCGGCTTCCAAAACATTGCCCTGAGACTCCAGTTCTGCGAGGCGCTCGTCCAGCTCGACGCGGATGTCCGCGATGGCCTCGACCAGCCGCTCGCGCGTGGTGACGAAATGCTTGGCCGGGTAGATATCGACCTGGTCTCGCTCGATCAGAATCTCGCCCGTCAACGGGTCGATCTCCACGATGCGCTCGACCTCGTCGCCAAAGAACTCCACACGAATAGCCAGCTCTTCGTAAGACGGGTGAATCTCCAACGTATCACCGCGCACGCGGAACTTGCCCCGCACGAAGTTCACGTCGTTCCGCTCGTAGTGTATATCGGTCAGGAAGCGCAGCACCTTGTCCCGATTGCGCGTCTCGCCCTTGCGAAGGCTGACGACCACCTGGTTGTACTCCTCCGGTTCGCCCAGACTATAGATGCAGGAGACTGAGGCTACGATGATCACGTCGCGCCGCGTGAAAAGCGCCTGCGTCGCGGCGTGGCGGAGACGATCGATCTCGTCGTTGATCATCGCGTCCTTCTCGATGTACGTGTCTGTTCTCGGAATGTAGGCCTCGGGCTGGTAATAGTCATAGTAGCTTACGAAGTACTCGACGGCGTTGTAGGGGAAGCACTCCTTGAATTCGGCGTAGAGCTGGGCTGCCAGCGTCTTGTTGTGCGCCAGCACCAGCGTCGGGCGGTGGACGCGCTCGATGACATTGGCCATCGTAAACGTCTTGCCGGAGCCGGTGACGCCGAGCAGCGTTTGGTATCTATCCCCACGGCTCAAGCCGTCGACCAGTTTCTCGATGGCCTCCGGCTGATCTCCCGTGGGGCGGAAATCCGACACGATCTTGAAGGCAGGCAACCCCATCAACCCTCGTCTATCAGTCCCATTCAAACTCCACTCCGGCCCTCCGGTGAGTATTATATCAGAATCAACGACTGCAACGCGCTCAGGAGAAGCCGTTGCAAAGATGACATATCGGCACAAAGAGGTGAGGATCTCGGCCTTTATTGTGGCTTGATCGCCACCGCCCCCTGAGCCCACGCACGGCTGATGGTGCCGACGCTGCATCCTGCGCCTGGCTCGATGTTCCAGGACACCACAACCGAGCCTCCGCCGACGGGGCCAGGGCTGGTACTGCCGAGACTAGGCGTGTTGCTATCGGCAGTGGCGCTTGTCGTCCTACCAGCCCATCGTTGGGTCTGCTGCGATTGCACCGGACACGGCAGCGTAGCCGTCGTGTCGAGATACCTGTTGCCCATCGTGTCGATCACTAGCTCGCCCTGGTTGACGCCCGTTACAGTGACCGAGGCCGTCGGCCCGTTCCCATTTGCGGAGAAAAACGTCCCCAGGGGCGTCGTCTGGTTCACTCCTGAAAACGAGGCCGCCCCCGCGACGAATCTCGCCGGTGCCGACAATGTAATGGCGACGGCGTTCTGGCCAATGGCAGGGGCTACCAGCTTCCACAACTCGACCCTTTCATTGGTCCCGAAATTCACCGCCCCCACTCGGTTGAGGTTGATTCCCGCGTAGGTGACGTCACGGACGTTTTGCGCACTATCATTGCGAATGGATATCCCGACTATCAGAAGACGGTTGCTACCGGATGTCGTGTGGTTGAAACCGAGACTGGCTAGAGCGACGTCGCCGGTGTTGGCGGAGGAAGCGGCTCCGAAAGCGACGCCCGGGATGGTCACCGTAGCCGAAACCTCGCTGGTATTCAGGCTCTCCCAGTTGGCGTAAAATGCCCGAGCGACGTAATAGTAGCTACCCGCCGTGGGGTTGTCGTTGTAGGTTACCGTGGTGCGTGGAGTGACCTCGGCGATCTGGGAGTATGGCCCGCCTGTCGAGGACCCGCGGAGCAAGCGGTGCCCGGTAGCGTAGGTATCTAGCGTCGCCGTCCAGTTGAGGGTGATATAGCCACCGCCCGTGGCGCTCAAACCTGTCGGTGGGTTCATTGTGGCAGTGCTGACCGTGTTTGCTGCGACGCTCTGCGTGCGGGTGAAGCGGGCGCTGGTACTAGGAATATCAACTGTCCGTAGTATGGACGCCGGCAGGAAAGCCAGGAGAACTGCTACCAGGACCCTCAGTGTCGAACGATGCCTTGCAACTTGTGACAGGGCGTTTTGCTCGCAGGGCTGATGCCTGTACAGTCCAGGCAAAACAAGCGAAGCGCCATAAACTTGAACCAGAAGTCGGTGCGGGACAAATGACCACAAACTATCGCAGATTCCAAGTTGTGTATTGGGCACACCTTCTCCTCCTTTTCGAGTCAGCCGACAGAAGGCTCCTCACTGGGCTTCGACTTGAGCTTACGTAGTTTCCAGATACCCGCCAAATCCCGGCATTCGAGAGCCACCGCCATAAAGACCGGAAACAGAACCATTGTCACTTTGCCAGGGGCGGCGGCAAGGAAGAAAAGAACGTAGCCCACGAGAGGGAACACCGCTCCCACCTTACCGAACACTGCGCCTGAGTAGGCTAGATCGGGATCGGGAGTCTCATTGGCGTCCCCCTTGGTCTGAAAGTAGGTTTTCTCCTGGATTTCCTTGGTGGACAGGACTCGATGTGTAACCGTGCCGCTTGAGCCACGACTGCTGAATGTTATGATGTCCCCGTCTCGCACCTGGTCAGAGGCGACGGGCACAAGAACGACGGCAGACCCTAAGGCGATTGTGGGTTCCATGCTGCCCGAGGTCACAACCATCGTCTTGAAGCCTCTTGCCCACGGCACCAATACGATCCCAAGTACCGCGATGATTAGGGCCGCAAAAGTCAACGTAGCCAGGTTCGTGAACGTCCTGCAGGCCATCGGCTATGCCTCGCTAGTTGTTAGTTGTTTGTTCGGCACTGAAGTCGAGGGTAGCAGTCGTGTTGAGCCCTTGAATGCTGTTGCCCGTCGTAATGGGTAGGGTAACCTGGAAGCACAGGGCTTCGCTCGCCGAGGCGTTCAGGCTGCGATCACCTGACTGGGCGCCCTCAGTTGGGTCCCCGATGATGTTTCTGCTGGCGACGGCGCCCAGTTTGTCGGGACCGTAGATCACCGTTCCATCGGTACCGAATCCGCCGTCGGTGCAAGAAGTAACTCCGGTTTTGACTGTCATGGATAGTGCAGTCGCCAAACTGTCCTCGGTGGTCGTGCTCCTGAGCGCGTAGCGCATTGCTAGGCTGCCGCTGTTGCTGACCGTTACCGCCGCCGTCTTTTTGTCGCCTGGAGCCATGCCGGCGAATGTCACCAACGCGCTGGTTGGCGACGTAGATACGTCCACCGTGCCGGTCGAGAAGGTGTTGCTCGCCACCGCCTGAGAGTCAGTGAACATGGCGCCGGTGGCCGTGGTGATCCCCGTGGACACCGCGACCAGCAATAGCAGCACGCTTACGAACAGGCGCATGCGCTGCCCGTTAACCGGATCAAGATATCCGCTGTTTTTCACCGATTGTTCCTCCTTGTATAGAATGGGTGTCTTTACCTAAACGATAGCAGAAGGTTTCCGCTTTCAGAAAGAGTCTACGCTCAGCACTTTGGCAAGTGCTTTCACCAAGGAACCGATGGGGGAATAGTCATCAGGGTCCTTGTTCTCCTCGCGTGGGCGAATTCAACCAGGCTAAACTGTGTGGCTTTCACCCGCGATCAAACGGGTAAGCACTCATTACAGCCCCGAAATCCACTGTTATAGTGAGATAGAGAGGCTAAGTCAGATCCAGACGGAGTGCTAGCGGTCGGAGTCAGTTCAACGTGGCAAATGGCGAGCAGCGACATCTGAATGTGGAAACGATACCGGTAGTCTCCCACTTCTCTGAATCGCTATTGCGGTTGCACGAGATCGCTCTGAAGCTTCGCTGGGCCACGTTCGTCATGTTGTGGTTTGCCGCAGTGCTTCTCCGGCAAAATGGAGTGGCGGCCTCAACAGTCGTGGGGACGTTCGCGGTAGCCGGGTTGCTCGGCGTGGCCTGTGCGCTCGATCAGTATTTGCTAACCAGTGAGCGTTGGTGCTCTCGTTTGGCGCTGTATGTTGTCTCGATCGGTGATCTGCTGGTAATCACTTCGGGCCTAGCGCTGGCGCCCTCGTCGTTCGCCAGTTTCCCTCTCGCCTATTTCGTTCCTATCGCGGTGGCGAGTTTGGGCCTTGGCGTGACGGGCGGAGTGCTCGCGGGTCTTCTGTGTAGCATTACTCTGATGATTGGGCAATGGCATACCGCGGGCACGGCCGAGTTGGCTAAGGTGGGTCCCTGGATAGGCGCTTTCGTAGTCGCGGGTGCAGTGGAAGGTTACATTTGCCGGCAGTGGGAAACGAGGCAGAGACAGGTCGAGGCAATGTATCGCTGGGTAGCTGCGCTAAGCAGAGCGACGACGCCAACCGACGTCGTCGATGTAATTCTAGGATACCTCGAAAGCGTCATCAGAATAAGGCGGACTCTAGGCCAGCAAGCAGCGCTACAGCTAGAGAATGGTGCTGCTGTCGCATTGCTTCGTACCGGCGAAGATGGAAACGACTTCTCATACTGTACAGGGAAAGGGATATCTCCAAGGATATCCTCCAGGCTAAACCTATCGATACGCCACGGAATGCTCCGGTGGTCGATCAAGGAAGGCCAGCCGATATGGGTCGGACTGCAAGAAGGAGCAAACGCCCTCGTGCTGCCTCGGGATAGGGAGCTAGCACGTCTCAGGTCGTGCTTCGTCGTGCCTTTCGTCGATGGCAGTGAGATCCTCGCTTTGGGTCTGGTGTTTTCTTCCGGATTAGAGTCCCAGTGCGAGATAGAAGTGCAACAGGTGAGACAATTCTCACGTCTGGCTGCGGTTTCTCTGAAGAAAGCGGATGCCTATTTGGAGACGGATCGACTGAGCAGACGTCTGAGGGCAGGTTGCCGCTGTTACGCCTCACTCTGTTCGTCTGGCTGATTAACGAACTGTACTGGATTTCTCCTGCAACGGTGAGCGCGCTGTAAGCAAATTGCGGTACGAAGGGTCTTGACTGCGGTGTCGAGCGGTGAAGGACTTCGAAGGCAATGAGCTACGCAAACTCAAAATGAGGCGGATTCTAGCGTCCACGACGCCAGACAGGATTTGTAGCGCGATCCCCGTTCCCCCTTCAGAATCGTCACTTGCCTCCAGGGTCGCGCTCGTGTTCAAGGAGATGGTTGCGGTCTTTCTCGTGATCGGCGCAACTGGATTACTTGCCCGAGACCTGTTTGCGGGAGATTTCCTCGACACAGGCTATCCGGACTGGACCTATCACGCTTACAGGATTCGGAGTCTGCGGGAGTATGGCTTCCTCTCCTGGACTAACGATTGGGGCGGAGGGTTCCCGCTGTGGCAGAGCTACCAATTCGTCCCCCACGTTGTCACGTTAGCTCTCCAAGGGGTTATGGGCTGGAGTACGACGAAGGCGATGGTGTTCGTCAGCGGCGTGCTTTTCGTAGCCTTCAGATTGGCTGTCTATGGGGGGCTAAGGGTCTCTGGCTTCTCTATCCTGTCGGCGCTCATAGGCTCGATGCTTACTCTGTCCATGGCAGACTACTACAGCGCCTTGAGAGACTTCTCGCTGCACTGGGGGGTAACTCTCTTCCCCATCATCTTCTTTCTGATCGTAGGCACTCGAAGAGCCAGAAGACGGCTTTTCTTCGCCGCACTTGTTGTCGGCCTGAGTGCCTACGTTCATCCTTTCCTGTTTGTCGTAGGCTCGATGGCGCTGGTGTGCCACCGGGCTACCTGGGGCGAGCCGTCGCCATGACAGGGTGCTTACGCCCTCACCATTTTGGCGCTGGCGGCATCCTTCTTCTGGCTGCCGGCGTTCTTTGCCGACAAGCCGGCGTATGCGAATGCCTCGTCCTGGCCTCTCCGCGCAGAGTTCCACGCGCGATGGCTGGGATTGGGACCGCCATTGATTGCAGTAGCGCCTGGCATGTTGCTGTTCCGCCTCAAAGGGCTTAGGGTGGCGACGGCCCACAGGCGGCTGTACACAACTGCCACGGCCACACTTGGGGTCGCGGTGATGGTGATGGTTTCCACCTACTTCGGCCTTGCACCGGAACCGCTAACCGGGTTGCAGAGCTGGCGATGGATGAGTATCGTCGGCATCCTGCTTGCCATACTTGGTGCCCTTGGCGTGGAGGCCGCTCGAGGTAGAGGTTACGCGCGCATTACACCGGCTCTGGCTGCCGCCGGGATTGCCGTCTACGGCTTCCTGCTCGCCAGGGGTGAGCTGCCTCCAGTGGTTACCAAAGCCTCTGATCTGCCCATAGCTCGGACACTGGGGGACGATGGGATATCGTACGCGGACAAGCTGGTGTCAGCTACCGGCTTTGTGCCGGACCTTTCCTACTATCTCTTTGGCAAGGTTCGACTTGCCGGGAACTATTTCGCGCAGGCTGAGCTCGACACGCTCTATCCTGCCCTTATGTGGCTCCTGTTGAGCGATGAGGCCGGCAGCACGTTGCAGACTGGCGACCCGACCCTGGCGCTCGCTTATTTGAAAGCGGTTGGGGGCACGCTGCTTCTTGTCGACGAAAACGAAGCTGTGGCTAGAGCGATGCTGCCAGGAGGTAAGCTTGGTAACGCCGTCAAGCTAAGATACAAATCCGCTGGCTTCGTTCTGTTCGAGCTCCCGAGAAAGCCTCCTCAGGCCTTCATCACCTCCACAGCGCGGGCGAAGAGCCTCGCTTTTCCAAACGTTAGTTATGATACGGAGGTGCAGAAGAAGCACCGGGATCAGTTCGTGCTACGGTTTTCGCAAGCAATGGAAGCTCCCGAGACGATTATCCCGAAGGTAAGCTATCCCAGCCAGACCGGCATTAGGATCTTGGCGTCGGACATTCCCCGGGGCAGCTACCTCATCGTGCTGGCCCCCTTCCAGCGATCCTGGGAGATTACGGTCAACGGTGTGGCGGTGCAGGCGGAACCCGCCGGCCCCCACTACGTCGGCGTCGACCTCGCGCACTTGACGGGCACCATCGAAGTGGATCTCAGGCACGGCATCGACTGGGCCTGGAAGGTCTCGTGGGCTTTGGTTGCCATCGCCGTCGTCGCGACGTTCATCCTTGGTCTAAGGGGTTGCATAGGACGCTCGATAAGAAGCTAAGGCGTGCCTCTTGTTGAAACGGCGGCCCGGCTGGAGTATACTTGGGCCTCGGAAGGGGGACGGGGACAGGCCTTTATGGAGAATTCGGCATTTGATTTGGTTTCCGTAGACCTCTGTTCCCACTGTGGCGCGTGTCTCTCCTACTGCGAGTGGGATGCTTACGAGCGGATGCACCCGGGCCAACGGGGCGATGCCTCGTTGTGCCGCGCTTGTATGCTCTGCTTCCGCATCTGCCCCAGGGCACAGCGTCTCGGCGCTGAAGCCCAGCAGCGGCTGCTTGGCGGCGTTGCCGAGAACCAGCTCCTGGGCTATTTCCGTGAAGCCTGCGCGGCCAGGGCACAGCAAAAAGCCGCCGGAGCGCAGGATGCCGGCGTGACCACGGCGCTGGTCAGGCTCTTGCTCGAGGAGCGAATCGTGGATGCCGCGCTACTGACCGCGCGAGATGCCAGATGGTCGCCGGTGCCGTTTGTGGCAAGCACGGTGGAAGAAGTGGAGCGGGCGGCGGGATCGAAGTACACCGCCACGCCCGCCCTGGCGACGCTGCGCGAGGGCACAGAGAACTTCCAGCGGCTGGCCTTCGTGGGGACGCCCTGCCAGGTCGCAGCGCTGCGGAACCTACAGTCACGCCAGGACGAGCGCTACCGAGCTGACAGGGTGGTGCTGGCCATTGGCCTGTTTTGCGCCGAAAGCTTTACCTATGACGGCCTGGTGGACTTGATCGACCACGAGATAAAGCTCGCTCTGTCCGCCGTGACCCGATTTGACATAAAGAAGAACAACCTTATCGCCTTCCAGGGCGATCAGCGCGCGGAGAAGCCGCTCGTGGAGCTAAAGCATATCGTGTGGCCGATCTGCCATAGCTGCACGGACTTTACCGCCGAACTGGCCGACCTGTCCATCGGCGCGGTGGGCTCGAAGCTGGACGAGAACACGATCCTCGTGCGCTCCGCGCGGGGCGTCGAGGTTATGGATCTGGCGCGGCGGGCCGGCGTCTTGGAGCTGGGCCCGGTACGCAACTTCGGTATCGTCGAGCGCATCGCCCAGAGCAAGCGTGTACGCCGCGAGAGCCTGTCGCCCGAGGAAGCCCAGTTCCTCCTCAAGCGGACGATTCGGGGCAATCGCAAAAAGGCAGGGAAGAGGGAGATGTAGTGCGGGGGCTTGTCCCCCGCTGGGGTTGGGCGCCGGGGGCCATCCGTAGGGGCGGACGGCCCTGTCCGCCCGGGGGAGGGGTGGGGAAAGCTGTCCCGCACACAAATGTGACATTGCTGGAAGTAGGGAGAATGATGTTAGTAGCGTGGGCTGGCCTGTGAAAGAGGTCAGGCTCATTGCCCTGGCGGGCTTGCCTCTCGTGGCGCCGGGCGACGATCTTGTGGGCATCATCTGCGACGGGCTGGTGGCCAATGAGATTGCCATCGAGGATGGGGATGTTCTCGTCATTGCGCAGAAGATCATCTCCAAGGCCGAGGGTAGGGTCGTGCGGCTGGACGAGGTGACGCCGTCGTCCACGGCCCTTGATCTGGCCGCGACCACCAGGAAGGACCCGCGTCTCGTTCAGGTTATACTTGAGGAATCCAGCCGGGTCGTCAGGGCGGTCAACGAGGTCTTTATCGTGGAGCAGCGCCTCGGCTGCGTCTGCGCCAACGCCGGGGTGGATCGCTCGAACGTGGGGCCCGAGGCCGAAAACGCCGTCGCCCTCTTGCCGTTGGACCCCGACGCCTCCGCCGACCGAATTAGAAGCGGCATCGAGGAACGCACGGGGACGAAAGTCGCGGTGATCATCAACGACAGCCACGGCCGGCCGTTTCGTGAGGGCGCCGTCGGCGTGGCGCTGGGGGTCTCCGGCATCGCGCCCATCGCGGACAAGCGTGGCGCGACCGACCTCTTCGGCTACCGGATGCGCACCTCGACCGTGGCCATCGCCGACGAAATCGCCTCCGCCGCCTCCATGCTGATGGGCCAAACCGACGAGGGCTTACCCGTGGTCCTCATACGAGGGCTTGGCCGTGCTATCGTCTCGAACGCGACCTCGCACGACCTCCTGCGCGCGCCGGAGAAGGATCTGTTTCGGTAAGTTCATTTTGCGCGCGAAACGTCCCGCCATAGGGGTCCTTCCCGAGGGAAGGATCCCTGTCCGCCCGGGGTGGGGCGGGGCGTGTTGTCTCCCCTCATAGTGTCCATTTCGATCACTCCAGTACCGCCTTGAGCAGTGCGTCCCTGGCATCGGCGTAGAACTGGATGTCGATCTTGGTGGCCATATCGTCCGAGAGATCCAAGAGCTGGCGACGGCAAGCCACGGGCATTAGTAGCGCGGTTGCACCTTTCTCGACGGCAATCTCGGCGATGGTTACCGCGTTATGGACCGGCTCAATCGAGCCGCCCAGGTTAATCTCGCCCAAAACGACCAATCCGCCACGCACACTCTTTCCAAGGAGCGCGGTGCAGAGGGCAATCAAGGCAGCCACCCCCAGCTTTGCCCCCGATTTCGCCGCGTCAAAGGCCCGAAGCTGCACGGAGAACTCGTGGTCTCGGGGATTTTTGTCGCCGACCAGTTGTCGCGAGCGCACGTAAAGGTTCTGTTCCGCGTAGCTGATGCTCTCGCGGAATGCCGGGGGAATCGGCTTGTTGAGGATCCTCACCCCGGAGCCAGGCCCTTCGTTCACCTCGATTCTATACAGTCCGGCGTGTTCATCCATCCCCCCTGGGCTGATCGCCCACACCTGACCGGGCTCGAGCGGGTCGCCGCCAATGCTGTTCTCACTCTGCAGCTCAGGCGTGGCGACGAACTTCTCGATCCCATCGGTGCCCATGACATAGCTGAAATGTGTGTTGCGGAACTCGGCCGCCCCGATCCGTTTCTGCTGTTCCTTGACGCGCCGCCTGGCCTCCATAGCGATGCGCACGGCCCATTCCAGATCTTCATCGGGCACGGTACTGTCGCTGCCGGGGTAGAGCAGTTTCAGCAGGCCGCTGGTGGTCTTGTTGACCGCATTGGTATCGCGGCCTGAGAGCGCGCCACCGAAGAAGACCCGGTTCTGAAGCTGACCCACCCGACTCTGATTTCTAAGCTGACTCCAGCACTCAGATAGGAAATCACTCACCAAACCGAAATGGTCAGTCAACACGTCCTTGCTGATCTTGGGCACATCCCAGCCTGGAAGATAGCCGTGAATGCGGTCCATGAACGCCGTATCATCACGCATCTCTTGCGGCATTGGCCCGAAAAGGTGGCCAATGCGCTGTTGATGCTCGACGTCTACTTCAAAGTTGCCGACCAGGACGATGCTGCCATCAGCCCGAATGCTCTCCTTGCCACGGCTGAATTCCCCTGATTCCATATAGCCCTTCATAATGTTCACGCCATCCTTCTGGTCGAAGGAGATGCCGGATATCTCGTCGAAGCACACCACGTCGTATTGGCAGACGAGGCCGCGCTGGCCATTAGAGTTGTTGACGAACATTTGGGCGACGGTGGCCTTGCCGCCCGATATCAGATGGGCGTGTGGGGATATTTGCTGGAAGAGATGACTCTTGCCAGTTCCCCGCGGACCGAGCTCGACCAGGTTGTAATTCCTTTCCACAAAGGGCACCATTCGCAGAATGAGGGCATTCTTCTGGCGCTCGGCAAGACTGCCGGGCTCGATACCGACAGACCGCAACACTAGGTCCTTCCACTCGGCTGTCGTGAAGTGCTTCCTCGCTTCCGCCAGCACGTCCAGCGCGTCCCGCTGCGACAACTGGATCTCGCGCAAGGTGTCCAAGCCGAATGGACGACCTCTGCTCTCCAACGCGATAGCGGCGTCATAGCTCAGGGTGACCTCAGCATAAAAACCGCCCGTCAGCATTCTCTGATGGTGGTTGACGAGGTCGGGACTGATGCGGACATCGTTCAGCCGCATGCTTGGCAGCGTTGCCAGGTAAGAGTCCGTTCTGGTATCTAGCCGGGCGGTGATGAGATCGATAATCTTGACCTCACCGTTTTCCCTGGCGCGCGCTTTGAATAGTTCCTCCTCGCCAGCCTTCACGCTACGAGAGGTGAGTTGGCGCTGGACGACATCAAGGCCCTCGTCAATTTCCTCTTGATCGATGCTGGCACAGTAGCGTCCCAGAAGGAACTCTACCACATAGGTTGGCACCGGGAACTGGCGGCTGAAAGTTCGAACGAGGTCCTTCCGAACCAGGTAACCATCCAGCGCGGACGCGGCCTTCTTGTCTAGTAAATCAAGTTCCATCACTCTCGCCTCCACCGATCACTGTGTCTACCTGGGCTTCGATTCCCCCACCGCTGTTGATAAGAAGGAGGGTGGCTTTCTTCCCCAACAGGTCCTCGTCTTCGACGATCACCGAAGCCGTACCATCCTCCTTAATGGGCTTTGCAGCGACCGCCACGCTAGATGATGGGTCGCCCGGCTGCGTGCGAATGTCGATTGAAAGCCCAGTGCTCCGCCCCTCAACCACGACTGTGCAGCGCAGCCGCTTCCAGATCACGTCAGTAAACTCACGTGAACTCGTAGGTTTGATTGCTGCTCTGGCCACGGTAAGTTGCAGGGTCAAGCACTCCTGAAGGCTCAAGCCGCCGTGGGCATACTCCTCACCTTTACGGAAGCAACTGATGCCGTCGGCCAGCGCGAAGTACCTGGCAGGATTCCAGAACCACGGATAGAGGCGCTCCTGGGTGGATGCTCCGGGCTTGAGGGAGGCGCAGCGGCCCCACTTGTCCTCGACCAGCGAACCGGGTAACTCGGTCTTAGGCAACCCCTCGGGCAGAAGAAGCCAGCCGTGGTCGGTCACCACGTGTACCTTGCTCCAACCGGCGGCCACAAGTGCGATAATCTTGTCTCGAACCTCACCGATGAGAGCATCGAGACTCCTGGCCAATTGCCAACCGTGGTCGTGGCCCTCGCGGTCGATATCGCCCAGCTCGCTCCAGGCCCGGCCCTGTCCATCGCCGCTATCGAAACGGTCAAGGACCATCCAGCCGTTTTCGGCCAGGAGTCTCTTCAAAGGCTGGCCACCCCTCAGAGACTGCCCGGTCCGCGCCACGCACGGCTCGAAATCAACGCCGTCGATTGACCCCGCGATCTTCTCCCGGACCGGTGTCACGGCCGCCTTGCCGGTGGCGGTTACGCTCGGCAGCGCGGCCCACGAGGTCCTCTCGCTAGTCTCGTAGCCGGCTTTGGCTAGCATCTGCGCCAGTCGCCTGGCCGCGTCGAACCGCAGGCCGTCCACAAACACGACGCACTCTCCGTCCTCGAAAGGCTCCAATACACTGTCAGCCGTGTTGCTGTTACGAGGGTACCCGGAGGCATCGACGACCTTCTGCAGATGCCGCGCGGACTCCTCTGCCCAGGAAAGGTACATCGCGCGGATCGCTGCCGCCACGGCCTCCACGTCCTGGCTTCGTGCCACTGGAGCCAGTGCCCTCACCAGAGCGTCATCCGCCCTCCAACCGTGGCCACTGTATCCTGCTGCCATATCTTCGACGGTGCCGGCCGCGAGCCCGCCGCTGGTGCTTTCGGCCAGAACGGCGAGGAATTCGAGGGACTGAGCCAGGGGCGCTTCGCCTAGCTCCGCCCAGACCAGTTGGCGACGGCGCCTGTGCTGCTTCTCCAGCTCAAGCACCGCCTCGCGAGCGATGTGCGCGGGAGAGACGGAGAGCCCAACAAGCTCCTGGCGAAGGTTCGTTTCCTGCTCCTCGTTCCATTGCGGCCAGCCATCGTTGGTTCCATCCTTCACACTCCAAAAAATAGTGCCGCTGGGAGGTTTGCACTTGCGGATGAGCGCCGGAATATAGCCGTAGCGCTTCGGGGCCTCGCAATAGCGCTCCCACACGGCGCGCCAGCCTCCCTCGTGAACGGCGAGCTTCCCCGCGCCACTCAGGATGCCTTCTTTCTGCGGGTCGAAGGCCAGTTGAGACTTGCTGAGCTCGACGAAGGCTTTCCACTGGCTGTCATCCCTGATGTTGCGGAACTCCTCCGGGTGGTCTAGCCATTGAAGGATGTCCCTTATCGTGTCGCCGCTGGTCAACAGGCCGTTGAAGTAGTCCTTGCCGAGGTGCTTTCCCTTCAGCGACTCGACCTTCTCGTCCATGAGGTGGTGTACGGCAAGCTGCATCGCGTTTCTGGCATCAGCATCCTGGGCGACGTCCAGGCCGAGGCCACCGTGGTCGGACTCGAGGAATGCGAGAATGGTCCAGTCCTGGCCGTCGACCTGCGACCAGATAACGCCACGATACTGCAGCTCGGCGAGTGGCTTCAGGTTTTCGGGACAGCTCTCGACCGCCCTCATGTCCTGACGGCTGACGCCGGGAAGGTAGAGCACCGGCACGCTGCCCGTGGGCAGCGAGAGGTCACCTGCTGTTCCAGCCAGCGCACACCGCAACCAGATCGCCGGGCCGGTCTGCTGCTGGGGTTCGTACTCTCCGAGCACGAGGATCTCGGGCATATCCTCCCGAAGGCGAGGAATTGCCTCCTCCCACTGGCTGTCAGGGTCTGGCCAGAGCACACAGGCCGGCTGGGCCTGAACGTCGGGGTTGTACGCTGCGGCCGACCGGAGTGTCTTGAGCAGTGATTCTATGATCCTCACAGCAACGCCTGTCGTCTTGCCTCTAACCAGACAAAAGGTGAATGCCTTCTCAGAAACTGCGCGTGGTAGTATTGTTCCCGATACTGCTGGTAATGTCGCGCCCTCAATTCCCGGTTGCCAGAGTCATCCAGCCCTAATCGCTCAATCGTAACCGCAGCCTGGGTCCTTACTTCATCGGGCAGGTCGGGGTTGGGATAGATGCGACCACTCACCAACTCCAAATGGAACCAGCCGTTCACCACATCAAATGGATCAAGGACATCCTCGTAGGCCCGTTTGCGGCTGTTGATGGTCGAGCAGGACAGCCGATAGTTGCTCCACTCGTAGGCCAAATCGGCGCGCAGGGATTTCGCTACGAAATGATCGACGGAAGCACCGCCGGTAACACGCTCAATGAACACGCAAAGATACGCGCAAATCCCTTCATAGCTGGAGTGGAGATCGTCAAGGCATTTGCGCCAGTACGGATTGAGCTCAGTCCCAGGCGGCAACGGCTGATCGAGCGCAATCCCCAGGTTTTTGAGGAGGATCAGTCCTGGCTGCCGAACGTGACCGTTAAAGCCAGGAGGTTCTGGTTGGGGATTGACGTGAATCATCGTAGCCATCCCTTCTTCTCTGCCACGAAGCGCCAGCGCATCCAAAACGGATCAGTATCCCCCAGAACCTCTCTTAGTCGAGCGTCCAGCTTTTTGGCTTGACCGGCATCGATGCTCTCATCGCTCAGGGCCCGAGCAGCCTCGTTCAATACCCTCTCGGACTCCAGAGACCGTGCGCTGGCCAGGTCAAAGGCTTCGCTGGTCAGCCAACTCGAAGCGTCTCCCCGTCTAAGAAAAGGTCGTCTTGACAACTCGACGTGCGGGTTGCCTTTTTCATCGGCGACAATGTCCAGGTCGAACCAGGCATCCTGATCTGTGTCGAATAGTGGCTCTACCGACGCCATCACCAATGGTGAATGGGTCGCGGCGATGACCTGCACATCCGCTTTCTTGGTGAGCGTGCCCATCACATTCAGCAATGTGTTGACGATCCGCCTCTGCCATTTCGGGTGGAGGTGCGCCTCGATTTCATCGATAAGGAAGATGACCTGTGAGGTAATCTGCAGATCTATCAGCTTGCTGGCCTTGATATGCTCTTCCCAGCTCCATACTAATAGATATGCCAGTGCGAGAATCCGGCGAATGCCGGCCGAGGCGTGCAGTACTGGCACCGATTGCCCGTAAGGCATTTGAATGGTTGGGATGTCTCTCGGGTCGTCGAGGCCGATCCTGACCAGCTCACCCGGCTCAATCTTTTCATCATCCGATGGAGACAGTGCCCTTAAGACCGAGCAAAGGCTCCTGAATGCCGGTCCGCTTTCTTTCTGCCAACCTGCCCAGTCTGAAATGAGGCCGTTGCAGAGTAGCCCTCTCACATCGTCGCTCAGTCCGTCCCAGATTTCGCGCGGGCTGAAAACATACGCCGGAGGGCGATCCTGAACGTCCACATCCCCCTTCTTTCGCCAGTAGTTGCGGGCAGGGTCCCATGCGGCAAAACTGCCATCAACCTGTGCATAGAGCACGAGACCGGGGTTCGACGGCCGGCCGGCTTGACCCGTCCACGCCTGAGCGTGGCGATCAAAAGTGCTCTTGTACGAAACCGGCTTAGTCTTGGCTACGAAGGCAAACTCGATCGTTGCCTTTCCCCGTTCACTGGGCCTGGCCATCAACCCCGCCGGCAGCGACTTATTGACTTCGGCGGGCCATTTCCTGGTCAGCGCCCACCACGCAATGTCGAGGAGAAAGCTCTTGCCCAGTCCGTTATCACCGGTCAGCAGATTGAGACGTTTGCCAAACTCGACCTCCATGGTCGGTGCTGGTCCAACGTTTGTCATCTTGAGGCTTTTAAGCATGATTCTTCTTCGCCTCCCGTGCGACCCGTTTCTCGGCCAAACTCACATGGCTATCGTCAATTCGATAAGAATGGTTTCCAGAACCTAGCCCGTGGAATGAGACTGTTGATCGCGAGACGCTAACCATTTTTCTGAATACTAAACCAAGCGAAGTTATTGTGCAATAATACAGTTACCTACTAGGCCAACTGGTTCGGGACGCTCGGTCACAGGGCAGTCGAAAGCTCGTCAAGGACTGTTCAACGAGCTTCTTCCTACGCGTCTCTGCACGGGCCATCGTCTGCACGTTTGCCGGCATTGCTACTCCCCTTTCTTCGCTACCTCCCTCGCCGCCTTTTTCTCCGCGAGACTGAGATGGTAATCGTTGATGCGGTCGCCCTTGAACAGGTGGTACCACGGCGCGGACGGCACGTCTTTGCCCCGGTCTTTCTCCCAGTTGACGTTGGGCCGGTCGCGGAGCACGCCCGCGCCTCGCTTGCCCACGTCGGGCACGGAGAGGAAGGGGCGGATGTTGAGGCGTACGCCGTCGTTGAGGTCCGGGTTCCACCCTATCGGTTGCTTCCCGATGGGCTTCCAGCGGATGAAGATGTCGTAGGGCTGCTCGCCTTCGAGGATCAGCTCCAGCCGTTTCTTCAGGACCTCGCCGGCGGCCAGCCTTTCCCCCGCGCCGTCGATGCCCCTTGCGCTATCCTGTTTCTGGCGGTTGATCCAGTCGCCCAGATACGTGTAAACCAGCCTCTCCAGCAGCCTGGCGTCGAGCCGGTGGTAGCTCACCAGCGCCGCAAACCCGTCGCGGAGGCCGTCCCAGATGTGCCAGATGAAGGGCCGGTGGTGAAACAGTTGGCAATGCTGGCTGAAGAACTTGTCCCGCAGCCAGGTCTCCAGCGTCTTCCCGGCGTGATCCGCCCGTTTCAGCAGCTCCGACAGCACGTCGCCGCTCCACGCATCGCCATAGGCGGCTGCCAGCAGGTTGAGCAGCCGGTCTGTCGCCGAGGCTTCCCCCCGCACCGGCGGGAGGCAAACGATGCCGTCCCTGTCGGCGTAGGCCAACAGCGCGTCTGACTTCTTCACCCAGGCGCGAGCTTCGCCGGCCAGCTCCATTGCGCTATCTAGCTCGGCGGGCCAGCGGTATCCGAGCAAACGTGTGACGGCTACCTGCAGCACCGTGTTGTCTGTCCGCAGAGGGCCGCAGTCGAGCCACTTGGTCTTCTCGTTCCAGATCACGCTGCCGCAGGGATGCCCGTGGAAGATCCACTGCGTTGGGTCGTCGGAGTAGGGTTCGGGAAGGCCGTTAGGATATTCGCGGGCGGAGACTTCGGTCCAGTACTCGAGGTCGAAAGGCACTTTGACCAGTGTGGCGTTGGTGACCTTTAGGCTCTGGTCGATCTGCCTGACCGCCTCCGCGTATCCCGGCGAGGAGCAGAAGCACCAGATGGCCGGGAGGTGAGCCGGGTTGTGGGGAACGATGGGTGTACAGCTGATATCAAACTTGTTGCCCGAATACAGGGTGGCAGGCAGTTCTCTCATCATGCTCACAACGACGCCGAGTTTACCCCAAACAGCTTCTCCCTTGACGTACGCATTGGGATTCTCACGGTGGATTCGCCCGTTGTTATCCCAGTAGAACGCGTGGCCTCTGCCCCCAAAATGCTCGGTTTTGGTGTGAGTGCATTGGAGGAAATGCCATTTGTCATGGTCGGCAACCTCCCAAAAACCCAGCCTGAATCGAGGAGAGTCAGCCCCGTGCATGCCATTCAGGCCATCAGCATACCTGGCAAGAAGCTCGCTCTCACCCGATTCCTCCAACGTCACCCTGGCATCCGGATTCTCCAATTGTTTTGCCTGCTCCACTCCCTTGATCTCGGCGGAGACCAGCAGCGCAGCTTTTTCGGCGGCCGTCCGGGGTTCGGACGCTTCTATGCCGGCTATCGTCCGGCGATGATACTGGTTGCCTTGTGCCTGAAACGGCAGCTCACCCCTCTGAGTAGCCTCATGCCCCCGGCTCAAGATGATCAGAATCGCTTTGACCACCTCTCCGCTAATGGTCTCAAACGCTCCTGGTCCCAGCCGCGCTATCAGATGCCAGGTGTCTTTCTTCAGAAGCTTTTCGCGGAACTTGCGGTAGCTGGTCAAGAAGAGCCAGTTCTGCGGCAGGACGAGGCTGACGACGCCCCCTTCGCGGCAGAACTCCAGACAGCGGTCGAGAAAGACGGTGGCCAGATCGTTCTTGGCCGCAGGGTACTGTCTTTCGCAGTAGTCGCGCAGTGTGTCGCTCTGCTTGCCCCGCATCAGATAGGGCACATTGGTGACGACCAGGTGGTACTTGCCAGCCAGGAGCATCGCCGCTTTGGCCAAACCCTGCGCCGCGATGCCCATCTCGGTGCGCTCCGTGTTCTCCGTGGACTCTTTTCGCAGCGCCTCGTCGAGCGCCCGTGACAGCTCCTCCCACTCCACCAGCTTCGCCGCATCGGACTTTGCCGGGTTGAGCAGGCTTCCTGTCACGGGGGCATTCAGGAAGCTATCGTACATCCAATCCATGGCGGTGCGGAGGGCAGGCTTGTTCAGGGCCAGTTGCCTCCATTCCTCCTTGGCCACGCTGGGGGACAGGCCCGAACAGGCGAGGTGCAGCTCCGGCAACGGGCGGTAGCCGCCCGCCTCAGGATACCGCCAGGCGGCCAGCGCCAGGGCAAAGGCGGCCAGCTCCACGCAGCGCCTGTCGATCTCCAGCCCGTGGATGTTGTCGCGCAGGACAGCCTCGACTGCCTGGCGGGCAGAAAGCCCCTCCAGCGCCATTCGCATCGGCACAAGCATTAGCAAGGCGGCCACCAGGAAATGGCCCGAGCCGCAGCAGGGGTCGAGGAGCTTCAGCTCCCCCAGGCTCCCGGGCCACGCGTCGAAGGTTCCTGCCGCCGGCGTCCACGCTCCGTCGGTTTCCTTGACGAAGCGCAGGTACTCGAGATGTACCCCCGGAAGCGCGGCTTTGGCGCGAAGCTCTTCCTCACTCTCAGCCATCTGAAGATCGTTCTGCGATAGCCGCCGGGCCGCCCACCAGGCGCCGAGGGAGTTGTCGAGCAGGAAGGCCACCATGTAGGGCTCGGTGAATAGCTGGGTGACGGCGGGAAGCTCGCGAGCGCCGATCTTCACCTCGGAGGCATTGACCTCGTCCTTCCTCTTGGCCTGCCAGAACTGGTAGACCCAGCCGACGGAATCCGAGGCAATGAACACCTCACGAGGCAGACCGGCCACCAGTCGCTCCAGCTTGAGCTCATGCTCGGGCGGCAGTCGGAGCCCGAACAGCGGGGAGTCGGGTCGAAAGACCTGGGGCAACATTCGCGCCGCAAACCGGGCGGCCAGCTCCCAGCCGTTCTCGGCGCCTTCCTCGGCGGCGAGCTCGGCGCACTCCTCCAGCGTCACCGGCACCGGCTGGTCGGAGTCAGGGTACATCAGCAGGTTGTTCTCGGCCAGGAAGCGGGCGAAGAGCATCCGGTGCCAGTGCTGGTAGGCCACCTCCTCGGCCAGCAGGTCCACGGCCTGGGCGCCGGTCTCGACGTTACGGGGGTCACCCAACTGGCGGCCGTGCGCCCTCAGCTTCTGGTGCAACTCCCTCTCGGCGTTGGTCAAATGGACATACGGCGCAGCTTCGCGGACGCCGAGCTGCTCCAGCGCGGCTCTGGCGCCGGCCTCGGCCACCTCGCGTGCCACCTTCACGGTTGGCTCCAGTTTCTCTTTTCTGAGCGATCTATCCAGTGGCTGCATCGGCGCTCCCCCGCAAACTGCTTACTGTATGACGACAGGTCCCTTGTCGAGCGCAGATTTGAGCTGCTTACTCACATCCTCCAGCCAGGTGTCGACCTCCGCGGTAGTCCGCACGGTGCGGCGCGGCAGCTTCACCAACTGAGCCTTGGGCTCGAGCAGGGTCGCGGCCGCGGCGATCACGTTGTCGAATCGAGCGGGCATGGCGGCGACGCGGTCCGCGAACGTGTCCAGCGATACAGCCTCCAGGGTTGCCAGCACATCGCCGGGGCTCTGGACGGCGACCCGGGGACGGGCGGCAGGGTGGAGATTCTGGGCGGCCAGTATCTGATCGCGCTGATCGGGCTCGACCTGCTGCCAGTTCGGGTCAGCCATCAAGCGCTCCATTCCCCTGTCGTATTCTGCCTGGTACTCCCTGTCCAGGCGATTCAGCTCGTCGCGCATTATCTGCGTGGCGCTGGCCAGCAGCGGCGCAACCAGGTCCGGCTCCTCGAGGAGCTGCCGCTGTTGCTCGACATACTTGATCTGGGCGATGATGATCTCCGCGTCGGGCAGGCCGGCGGCGTGGCTCGTAAGACTTTGCAGCATCATCCAGGCTGGCCACGCGATGTCAACCCGCTCGCCCAGCTCCGTCCACGTATCGACGTCCTGGCTCAGCTCGTCCCGGCGGTTGTACACCGCCAAAAGCTGCTCGTTCCCCGCCATCAGACGGAGTTCGTTGAGGGCAGTGGTATCGGGGCGGGCCGGCTTCGGCCCGTCGCCACCGGCGCGGTCCGCCAGCTCCAGCATCTTCTGTAGCAATGCGGGCACCGAAGACAGCTCCTCACCAGGCTTGGCATTCAAGCCTACCTTCTGGAGGAGCTTGCGGACCTGAATGCGCTGCGCCGCCGTGACGATGGCGGATTCCACCTTGAACATCGTCTTCCCGATTACCCTCCGTTCGAGTGCCTTCGGGTCGACGACCTGGCCGCGCTCGTCGTGCGCGCGGATGAGTCCGGCCACCAGCAGCACCTGGAGGCCACCGTCGACCGCGTCACGCGACCAGCCGTAGGTTGGGCCTTCAAACTGGGCCCGGATGTCGGCGCCCTTCTTCCCGCCGGCAATCGAGCCGAGGATGGCTTTGCACACCGGGTTCATCGCCGGATCGCCGTCGGCCCCTATCGCTCTGAGCGCGTCGGGCGCCCCTTGCTGGGCCCTCTCGTAGACTTTGGCCCAGCCGGGGTGATCGGCCACGTCGAATTGCGGATAAAGGCGCTGCATCGAGCTGATCGCGGCCTGATGCACCTTGGCCTGAAGATCGATGCCGGCGACCTCACTGCCGCCGCCCTGGTATACGCGTGCGCCGGCGAAACAATCCTCGAGCAGCCCGCCGATCCTTTTCTCGGCGCCAAGCTTCGTGGTTTCCATAGCCGCGCGGGCTTCGATGCCTTCCGGCGTGTCGGGAGTGCCACGCCTGTCCAGCGTTGCGGCGGCCGCCTTGTACTCCATCAGTTGATGCCGCAGGTCGTCCGCCGAGCGTTTGGGAATGAACACGAAAACCGTCGGCGCCTGCTGCCCGGCCTGGCGGGCATCGGCGCGCACGGAATTCTCGTCGATGCTCCAGCCGTCGCGAACCCAGACGCAGATCCTCTTGTCGCCGTCGGCCGGAAGGCGAGCGTCGTACATCGCTGCCAGGTCTCGGCTGACCTTGGATTCTCCCTGGACCAGCGGGATTCTTTTTGTCAGCTCGGCAAACTTGCGGCGAATCCGGTCATCTCGCTCGGCCTCCACGCGGTGGGCCTCGCCGGCCAGTAAAGCCCGTTGGCTCAGGAACTCGTCGTTCCAGGCGGCGCTTTCCTCGGTCTGGATGCGGTACTCGTCGCCGACCTTCATCAGAAGCTCACATCTGTCGAGCAAGCCGGGAAGCCGGGCGCGCAAGTCGCTGCTGCCTTTGGCCAGATCGACGACAAGCAGATCGGCCAGCGTGTTGACGGTGGCGCGGAGACCGGTTTCGCCGTTGTTGGCCACCACTCGGTTGATCAGGAAGACGAGGCCGCAGGCGCGGGCCACGAGGCGCTCGTCCTCAGAGCCATAGCTCCACGTCCTGGTCATTTGATAGACTTTCCGTGGCAGGATGCGGGACTGAAGCAATCGATCGGCGGTGTCGGAAAAGAGGTAGTCCGCGGGAATGACGTGGCCAAGCGAGTCGTCCAGGTTGGTCTGAATGGCCTTGTGCATCATAGAAAGCTGGTTGCGAAGCTGGCTATCGGTGCCTGTCTGATCCAGCACACGCAGGGTGGTCTCCCAGAAACGGCGTCGCACCGGCAGGATCGGGTAGTCCTGGGGAAAGACGTAGACATCGTTCTGGCGATGGCCCAGCGCGGTGCCATCCAGATGGCGGGATATCTCACCGAGGTTGGTCTCCATAAGTTGGCCTATGGGAGCTATCGCCTCGGGCTTCTTGGCGAGAATGACCTGGCGGACCACGGCGTCGACGTCCGCGTCCGAGAGCTCCACGCGAATGGTAAACCGGCCCTCGAGTCTCCTCAGATTGGCGGTACCAGTGACGGCGGTCTGGCCGGTGCCGATGAAAAGCAGCTTGCCGCCAATCCCCTTGCAGCAGGCTTCCACAACCTCCTGGACGTCGCTGGATCGCTGGCTATCCTCGCCGATGTACTGCTGCACCTCGTCGAGGACGATGAGGGTCAGCGGGAACCGGCCCTCTCGCGTCAGGGCTTGTCGAATGGCCTTGAGCAGGTCGTCAGTGGAGATATCTTGGACATAGGGGTGCAGGTTGTTCAGCGTCTCGGCGCACGTCGCGGGTGACGAGAACACCTTGGGTTTGGCCCTGACCAGGGCTTCGTGGAGACCCTCGGCGACGTAGAAGTTGTCGAGCTCCTCATCCCAGTCGCAGCCGCTCTGCTCGACGTGCTGGCGCACCTCATCGTAGATGCCTTCGCTTCTCAGCCGCATCACGAATCTGGCAACATGATACTGTTCGGGAAGCCCGACCGATTTGAAGACGATGCGAAGGAGGGCCAGGCGAGCGCTGCCGCTGGCACCGGCCCCCAGCGTGCCGGACGCCGCGTGAATGCCGCCGTGCCGTCTAGCCTGAATGCTGAGCTCTTTCAATACATCCTGGACATCCGGGGGCAGGTTAGCGATGCCACGTGCGGTTGCGCCGTCGGCAAACGTCGTGTTGACCCACAGGGCACGCAGCATTTTGACGAGATGGGACTTGCCCGAACCGTAGAACCCACTGACCCACACGGCTGGCTGCTGCGCCTGGTCGATGTTCCTCAAATACATTTCGAGGACGTGGGTCAGGCCCTTCTCGTACTGGCCGTCGCAGACAAAGGTCTCCAGCTCCCAGCGGAGCACCGCCAGGGCCTCGGACGAATTGTCGTCGTTGACGTTCGCCACTCCTTCGTTGACCAGCTTTCGGGTCGCGGGATCCTTCTGGTAGACATCGCGATTCAGCATGGCCGACCCCTCCCTTCACGTTTCTCTGTCCGCCGTGATGGCCACGGCGAGGTAGTTCCACCCGTCGTAAGCGTCCAGGAGCCGGTAGTTGTTGTTCTCATAGCTGCCCGGGAAGAAGACCACTAGCCTCCCTTCGACCTTTGGCGCCAAGTCGTCGATCACGTCCTTAACCCTCAGGAGACCAAACAACGAGCCCACCCCTTGGAGCGCGACGACCGTTTCCTCGTCGATCTTGTTTGCCTCGAGAAAGGATGCGAACTCCGTGGCAATGTAGGCCCGATACCTGCGCGGCACAGACAGGAGGTCTGGCTTCTGGAAGTAGCTTCTGGCGTATCGTTGCGCCCCGAGCCAGCGAGGGAAGGTATCCGTGAGGTCGAATACCGCCCAGCCATGCCCCGCCTGACGGGTCGCCAGCTCGAACTCTTCGACGCTGGCACGCAGACGAAGCTCTTCGTCTTCCGGATACACGCAGAAGACAACCCGCTGCGCGGCGGCGACGTCGTTTCGCCAGGGCACGGCAATATACCTGCCATACGATTGGATCAGTCGCTTAACCTTGCTCACGGACCCACTCCATCTCGTGCTCGCGCAGGACATTTGGAAACAGCACTTCGATCACGTTTCCGACCCTCTTGAAGACGATCCATCCCCGTCGCGACGCGTCCTCGGCGAGCTCGATGGCTCGCTCGTATGAGCAATCGAGAAGCTTTGCGTACTCGGTCCTGAAAAGTTGCTCTCCCCGGACACCCGCCAAGTAACCTAGCAGCAGCGCGTAAGCAACCGCGCCGGGAGTCGGAATTGCACGCGACCGCATCTTATGTGCGCGGCCAATCAAATGGCCTGACTGCGTCCAGGTGGAGTTGATGCGTTGAGCCGTCGCCTCCAGCGTCACCTTGCTAAACCTGCCGTGCTCGCAGCGTTCGAGGTGCTCCTCCAACGCCTGGCGGGTGACGGTGGCCCCTTCAGGAAACTCAAGGATGAACGGGGCGCTCAACCGAAGGACGCGGTCCCGCCCGTAAGCGCAGAGCAAGGCCAGCAACCTGCGGCCCGTGGGGTCTCGCCGCCAGAAGAAAAGCAGCGCGCTGAAGAGCGTGACCGCGGGATCAAGCGAGTAGAGGTCGACGAGGTGGCCGTAGGTCAACCCCCGCGTTCGGCCGGAGCGCTTGCCCAGGCAGTTTTCCTCTTCGATAGCGCGGCGGTAGTCAGCTTTGCTAGCATCCGGGCGGCCAACGTATGCCAATAGCGCGTCAAGCTCGCTCAGCATCATCGTGCGCGCGAGGTGCGCACCGCCGCGCCCGAAGCCGAAGCCGAAGCGGGCCAGGCTATCGTTCTGAGTTGCCGTCACGCTTACCATTTGTTTCGCGCCTCGCCCTTGCATACTCACCCTTGGGCATCTTGTCGGAAGAATGTCCCTGCTCTTCTGTCCACTGCCCCCACCGAGCAGTATTCGCCCGCGCCATCGCGCTTGCGCGGGTAATACTCCTCCCAATCCCCCGGCGTGTCCACGTCAAACGTAACTCCCTCCGAGCGGTAGACCCTCGCCGGCACGCCTGCGGCCCTGGCGGCGGCGAGGTGCTTTCGGAAGCTCCGCGGCCCGAACATATATGGGATGACGCCGGGCGGCTTGAGGAGCAGGGCGTTCGTGCCACTGCCATCACGCGAAGGAGCGACAACCATCGCCTTTGCACCCTTGGCCAACTCCACCAGGCTCTCTGCGTCGCTCGCCCTAAGCAACGGCAGATCGCCCGGCAGGATCAGCACAGCGTCGACAGCCGCGCCTCCCAGCCAGACGGTGGCCTCGCTCAAGGCGGCGTTCAGGCCGCCGCCGCTCTCGTGGAGGACTTCGGCACCTTGTTTGAGCGCCAGCGACAGAACCTCCTGGTCGCCGCTTACCACCACCCGCCGTTCGATGCTTGGACATTGCCCGGCGGACCGCAGGACGTTCAGCAGCATCTCCTCGGCCAGCCGTGCCCGTTGCTCGGGATTCAAGACCGGGCTGAGACGGCTTTTCGCCGCGTTCAGCCCTTTCATCGGGATCAGCACGGTGACTCGGGTCATCTCGCCGGCCTCCGGCCCGTGGATTTCGTTCGCGTTATGCTCGCGGCAAACTCGAGCACCTGCTGGGCCAGGGCGACCTTGTCCTCCGGCCCTTTCATGATCGTGTTGGCGACCAGAACCGCCATCCCGTTGTCGCGGACGCGCTGGGCCTCTGCCTCGTCGGCACGGTCGATCACCAGCCCGTCGAGGAAGTCGGCGTAGCACTGGCTCACACCGTAGTTCGAGACCTCGAAGCCCAGCCCCGCCAACATCCGGCCGGCAGGCCCGCTAACGGCATCGCCGGACACGATGGGGCTCACGGCCACCACGGCTGCCCGACAGGTCTGCAGCCTCTGCCTCACGCCGCCTACGGCCAAGATAGGGCCGATACTGACTATGGGATTGGAGGGGCAAAGGATCACGGCGTCGGCCGTTTCGAGGGCCCGCGCTACCGGTGCGGTGATCCGCGCCGTGTCGACACCCCGGAAGCGAACGCCGCTCACGGCATCTTGCCCGCGCCGCCGCACGAAGTAGTCCTGGAACTCCAGCTCGCCCTCGTCCGTGAGCACGGCAGTTGACACCCGGTCGTCGGTCATCGGCAACACGGCCACCTCGACGCCAAGTGCCCGGCACAGGCACTCGGTAACCTCGGTAAGGCTCTTGCCGCTTTCGAGCAGCTCTTTGCGCACCAAGTGGGTGGCGATGTCCCTATCGCCGAGCTTGAACCACGTGTCCTTGCCGTAGCGGGCGAGCATCCCCAGGGCCCCGAACGTATCGTCGCGGATGCCCCAGCCGGAGGCAGGATTCGCGAGCCCGGCCAGCGTGTACATAATCGTGTCCAGGTCCGGCGAAACGTGCAATGAGTGGATGACCAGGTCGTCCGCCGTATTGACGACCACTGTCAGTTCCTCGGCCGGCACGACCTGCTGCAATCCGTACACGAGCTTTGCTCCGCCAACTCCTCCCGCGAGGGCGACGATCATCGTCACCTCCACAACACCAGCGACTCGATTGGCCTCCGCTTGGGCGGCTTGGGATCGTGCGCGGGGTATCCCGCCCTAATCAGCGCCTGAGGAGACCAGTCCTGGGAGATGCCCAGGACGGTTTTGACGGTCGCCGGGCAGAATAGCGGCGCGCACAGCCAGCAAGCGCCAAGGCCGTAGCTGTGCATGGCCAGCAACAGGTTCTGGATGGCGGCAGCGACGCCCTGGACGCCCATAACCGCCTCCGCCTGGCGCCGCTCGACATCCGGATATTCGTCGAGGCCCTCCGGACAAAGACAGACCACAATCAAGACCGGGCTGCCCCTGAAGCGTTCCCGTGATTCCGCCAACCTCGCCTCGACGACGCTTGGCGGCACCCCGTCGGCTTCCATGTCCCTTCTGTAGTCTCGCCCCATCGCCTCTGCCAGCTCGGCCTTGCGCTCCCTGTCTGTGACCACCACGAATCGCCAGGGTTGCGAGTTGTGAGGGGATGGCGCCCAGGTCGCGGCTTCGATGGCAGCTTCGATGAGCGCCCTGGGGACAGGTCTATCTGCATATCGCCTGATAGAACGGCGCGTTCGGATGAGGTTGTCCAGCACTTCTCCCCCTTCGTCCACCTATCCCTCACCGGTTTTCAAGAATCAGACTAAGGCAGGGACTACCGGCCGGATGCCTCAGTGACGTAGGGGCGCGGTCTCCGCGCCCGAACGGGCATCAACTTTAGCAACCCTCATGCCTATGGGCGTTCAGCCATCATAATGTAGGGGCGAACGGCGTTCGCCCTACGGTCTCTCGATCCGACCGAGACGCCTGTCCGGTGCAACAACGCCGGCCCGATGCCCCTTCATCGGTGCCCACGCCGAATTCCAACACCTACGTGCTAACGTTGCGGGCGAACGCCGTTCGCCCCTACATTAACCCTGACCCGCCGACATTCCTCAATTCGCATTGACCTTAACTTGATGCGCGGGAGGGCGCGGAGACCGCGCCCCTACGCGAGTTCAGCAAGTCCGCCTGAGCTATTCATACCCCCCGGCGAGCGCAAGGTACCCTCTCCCTCTGGGAGAGGGTTAGGGTGAGGGCCGTCCCATCGCCTGCAATCATGTCCTCGCACTGCTCGGCCCGATCAGATTGTACAAGGTGTCGCGCTCCATCGGAATGCGCCCGGCACGACGAATCGCTGCCTCGATCTCCTCTCGGGTCAGGAACTGGCCGTGGTCGGCTCCCGCGCTGCGGGAGATGTTCTCCTCCATCAAGGTGCCGCCGAAATCGTTGGCGCCGCAGGAGAGCGAACGGATGGCACCCTCGACGCCGATCTTTACCCAACTGTTTTGGATGTTGACCAGGTCCTTGCCGAAGAACAGGCGGCTGTAGGCGTTGACCTTCAGCACTTCCTCGAGCGAGATCGGCCCGAGGCGATAGCGGTGGGCAAGCCGGGTGTTGAACGATACGAAAGGCAGCATCACGAACTCCGTGAAGCCGCCGGTCTCGAGCTGGATATTGCGAATCACCTCGAGATGCCGAATCCGCTCCGGCCAGCCCTCGATGTGTCCGAACATCATGGTCGCCGTAGTTCTGATGCCGATGCGGTGGGCCGTGGTGATAACCTGTATCCACTCCGCCGTGCTCAGCTTGTTGGGGCAGATCTGGCGGCGAACATCGTCGACCAGGATCTCCGCCGCTGTCCCCGGAATCGAGTCCAGGCCGCTGTCCTTGAGGTGACGCAGCACTTCCTCGACGGCAAGGCCACTGCGCTGGGACATCGTCCAGACCTCCATCGGCGAGAAAGCGTGGATGTGCAGCGCCGGGAACCGCTGCTTGATGGCGCGAAGCAGGTTGGTGTAGAAGTCGAGGTCCAGGTGCGGATTGAGCCCCCCCTGCATACACGTTTCCGTCGCGCCCAGTCCGATAGCCCGCTCCAGCTTCTCGAAAACCGTGTCCATGCTGAACACGTAGGCATCGGCGTCGGTGTGCTTGCGGCAAAAGCCGCAGAAGAGGCAGTTGGCGACGCAGATGTTCGTGAAGTTTACGTTGCAGTTGACCACGTAGGTTACGACGTCGCCGACCAGCTCGCGCCGCAGCGTATCGGCGGCGGCGAAGATGTCGGCGTCGACCTCGGGGTAAACGGGCAGTCGTTCCTGCAGGTAGTAGCCGTAACTGGCCAGAGATGCGCCGAGCCGCTCGACCGGTGGCCACTGGCATTCGGGGTTGACGTGGTCGATCTCCAGTGAGATGCCCCCGAGGTCGCGAGCCCCCTGGTCCAGCAGGGGCACCACGTCGGCGTTCAAGTTAGGAGGTACCTGAATACTTACTCCCGGTAATTGCTCGTGCGCCCAGCCCACCGCTTCGGCAACCTCTTCGAAGCTGACTTCCGGCCAATCCTGCATCGTGGTTCCAGGCTTCGGCTTGAAGTTCTGGACGATCACCTCCTGGATGTGACCATAGCGATCCGCGAGGCTCTTGATAACCTTCAGCGCCTCGCGCCTGTCGTCGCGGCTTTCGCCGATGCCCACCAGGATACCGGTGGTGAAGGGGATGCGCAGCTTGCCGGCGTTCTCGATATGAGCGATGCGCTCCTCGACCCGCTTGCCCACTGGCCCACGGTGGGCTTCCAGGTTGTCGTTGGCCGTTTCGAGCATCAGGCCCATCGAAGCGTTGACGTCCTTGAGCAGACGGAGCTCGTCCAGCGTGAGGATGCCCATGTTGCTGTGGGGCAATAGGCCGAGGCGCATCGCCGCCAGGCAAAACTCCCGAACGTGGGCGATGAAGCCTGCTTCGTCGAGCGGAAAGCCGTCTTCGAGCCAGGGCCGTTCACCCGACATGATGAGCAGCTCGCGACAGCCCTGCTTGACCCCGCGACGCATTGCGTCGACGCCCTCGGCGAGCAAGAGCACACCGTCGCCCACCACGCGGAAGCCGCAGTAGCCGCACCTATTGTGGCAGGTGTGGGTCAACGAGACAGTGATACTGCGGGCAAAAGTTACGTATCTGTGGGACTGAAGGCGGTCTTGCTCGGCTATCTCCCCGACGCTTGCTGGGAACGACTGCACGCCACCCTCCTGAACAGGCCCTAGCTACTTTCTTGTGCGAAATGGCGATGATGCCCACCCCATCCACCCAGGGCGAGGAAGCCTCGCCCCTACGCGATTCTATTCTGCACCGAAAATTAGCTAGGGGTCGAGATGTACCTGCCTAACATAGCACCGCCAGGCGCCGGTGTCAACCGCTTTGCGCGAGGAGTCTAAGCTGGCTTGCAGAAATCCCTGAGCCCCACCCCGGGGCGGACGTCCGCCGTCTCCCGATGGAATCGGGACCCCGTTTCGGGACGCCCCTACGTCTGTGCAATGGTTCGCACGGTGCCGCGCGGCTCACCGCTGCTCGACTCGAAGCGCAGGCTCTCGTCCGCGCCCCATTGCTTCCGACTGACGATGCCCAGTGGCTTGATCGTGGCCAGCGCGCGGTCCCTGGGCGCAAGCTGAAGGCTGACCTCCGCGCGAGGGCGTGTTGTGGCCGAATCGAGGGCGAAGAGGCTGGTGCCGCGAATGCCGGGCAACCCGGGGCCCGTGGCGCTCATCGCGATGCGGTACTGGGCGTAGCGCGCCCCGTCGGTTGGAGCCGGCACGCCGGAGACTTTGGCCACACCTTCGATCGCTGTGCTGTACTCGCCTTCCACATCCTGCCACTCCGTCCAGGCCATGCCGTCCACACTCGTACGGATTAGCATTTCTTGATGGTACGAAAATTGCAGGTAGGAGTGCCGACGACTGGTTAGCTTCCATATCCTGTGGAGTACTGCCATAACAGCACGTCGCGTAGGTTCCATAATCCAAGCACAAAATCGCAGGCGCGGACCCGGCAGGGTGCCCGTGCGATTACAGGTGAACGGTCAGGCGTACGAGGTCCTGGTAGAGCCACGGCGTACTCTGCTGGACCTCCTGCGAGAAGACCTGGCCCTAACCGGCGCGAAGAAGGTGTGTGATCGCGGCCAGTGTGGCGCCTGCACCGTGCTGCTGGAAGGCGTTCCCGTGTATTCGTGTCTGAAGCTTGCCGTCGATTGCGAGGGCAAGCGCGTCGAGACGGTCGAGGGACTGGCGTTCTCCAATGAGATGCATCCTTTGCAGCGGGCCTTCATCGAGCACGATGCGTTTCAGTGCGGCTTCTGCACCCCCGGCCAACTGATGTCGCTGAAGGCGCTCTTCGACCGCACCCCCCATCCGACTACGGACGAAATCAAGAACGCGGTGGCGGGCAACCTCTGCCGTTGCGGAGCGTACTCCAAGATACTGCGGGCGGCGCTATCTCTGGCCACCTCGCCGGGAAGGGAATAAGCACCGTGCCCAAAATCGTCAAGACCAAAGTGGAATTCGAGGGCGTCGTGCGCGAGAGAATGGCCGTGGTCGAGGAAGACCAGGTGCCGGTGTGGAGGGCGGGAACGCCCCTCGAGATCGTGGGCCACAGCCAGCCGCGCGTCGGCGGCGACCAGGTGGTCACCGGCGCCGCCACCTACTCGGCCGACGTTCATCTACCCGGCACGCTTCACTGCCGCGTTTTGCGCGGCCCGCATTCCCACGCGGAGATTGAGTCGATCGATCTCGCCGCCGCCGCCAGCTTCCCCGGCGTCCGCGCCGTGCTGGCGCACACCAACGCGCCGAATATCCGTTGGTTCGGCAACAGCTACCTGTTCGACCGCGTCGTACGGTACGAAGGGGACGAAGTGGCTGCCCTGGCGGCGGACGAGGAAGACATAGCCGAAGAAGCTCTCGATCTTATCCAGGTGCGCTTCAGGCAGTTGCCGTTCGTCGTCGACGCCGAGCAGGCCATAAGGGAGGGCGCTCCCCAGGTGCACGAGGGAGGCAACGTGCTCGGCGGCCCGGAGGGAGATGTTTACGAGCGCGGAAATGTAGGGGATGGATTCGCCCGGTCCGACCTGGTGCTGGAGGAGAGATACGAGACGCAGGCCGCGGTGCACAACTCACTGGAGCCCCACTGCTGCGTGGCCAGGTGGGACGGCGACGAGCTGACCATCTGGGACTCGACCCAGCACGTCTACGGCGTCAGAGACCAAATCGCCGAGACGCTTGGCCTGCCCTTGAACAAGGTCAGGGTGATCTGCGAGTACATGGGAGGCGGTTTCGGCAGCAAGCAGGGCGCAGGCAAGCACGAGGTCATCGCGGCGCTGCTGGCCAAGATGACCGGCAGGCCCGTCAAGCTGATGCTCGGCCGTCGTGCGGAGAGCCTGGCAGGAGGGGCGCGCCAACCGACCGTCCAGTACTTGAAAGCAGGAGTTCAGAGCAACGGGAAGCTGATGGCCCTGCACCTTCGGAGCATCGCCAACATCGGAGCGTACGGTATGGGGTCGATGGAGGTTGCCGGGCCCGTTCGCGAGCTATATCGCTGCCCCAACGTGCGCACCGAGCAGATTGCCGTGTACACCAATACAGGCCCCACCGCCGCGTTTCGAGCGCCGGGCTACGTCGAGGGTATGTTGGCACTGGAATCGATGATGGACCAGATCGCGCGAACGCTCGAGATCGATCCCCTGCAACTTAGGCTGCTGAACTACGCCGACAAAGATCCTGTGCGGGGAGCAGCCTACTCGCGCAAGCTGCTGGACGAGGCATATCGTGTGGGTGCGAGCGCGATCGGCTGGGACCGCGAGCAGGCGGCTTCGCAGCTTGGTACCAAGCGCAGGGGGCTGGGGATGGCCAGCCAGATCTGGGGCGGCGGTGGTGCGCCGCCGGCCTACGCGATAGTTCGGATCAACGCCGATGGCACGGCCGACCTGATCACCGGCACTCAGGATATCGGCACTGGCACCAGGACCGTCCTCTCGCAGATAGCGGCCGAGGAGATGGGGCTCAAGATCGAGGACGTCAGAATAACGCTTGGCGATACGCGGGCCGGTCCATACGCTCCCGTTAGCGCCGGCAGCATGACCACGCCGTCGATGGGGCCTGCCGTGCGCGCGGCCGCCAGAGCAGCGCGAGAGGAGCTTCTGGGTCTGGCTTCAAGCTTGCTGAACGTGCCGGCCGACAGGCTGAGCATCAAAGGCGGCAAGATAGCCGCTGGCTCGAGACAGGTTCCGGTGAGCGAAATCACGGGGCGCATCGGCGACTTTATGATCGTCGGCAAGGGCGCCCGAGGGCCAAACCCGAGCAACGTCAAGGTCAGGACGTTTGGAGCGCAGTTTGCCGAGGTAGAGGTGGATATCGAAACCGGCGACATCACCGTGCTGCGGGTCGTCGCGGTGCACGACTTCGGCAGGGTGATCAACCCGCTCACGCTAGGAAGCCAAATTGAAGGTGGGATCTTGCAGGGGACCGGGTTTGCGCTGATGGAAGAGCGGGTTCTGGACCCCGAAACCGGGAAATCCCTCAATGCCAATCTCGAGGATTACAACATTCTGACGATGTTGGACGCGCCCGAGATCCAGTGCTTGCCCCAGGATCGCCCGGACGAGGTCTGCAACACCCTTGGCGCAAAGGGCGCCGGCGAGCCGCCCATCATTCCCACCGCGCCGGCCATCGCTAACGCCATCTGCGCTGCCACCGGCACAAGAATTCGCTCGCTGCCTATCACGCGGGACAAGCTTTTGGAGGCACTGGCACGTAGGGGAGCGGAGACCGCGCCCTGACACGAGAACACGCCAACCGCCGGCACGTAGGGGCGCGGTCTCCGCGCCCCTTAGCGAAAAGACAAACCGCAAAGGTCGCAAAGAGCGCAAAGGAAACAAGTGTATGCGGGCTTTTGAATATTTCGACGCCGCCTCGGTCGCAGAGGCTGTCAAGCTTCTGAAAGCCGAGCCGGACGGCGCCATCTTTGCCGGCGGGACGGATCTGCTGGTGCTGATGAAGAACAGGGTGGCCAACCCCCGCCTGCTGATCAACGTCAAGACCATTCCCAACCTGGACGGAATCGAGGAGGACAGCCTAGGCGGCCTCACAATCGGTCCGCTGGCGACTCTGGCGCGACTTGGCGGCCACGAGCTTGTGCAGCGCGAGCACCCCGTTTTGGCACAGGCCGTCGCGGTCGCCGCCTCGCCGCAGATCAGAAACGTGGCTACTGTCGGCGGAAACATCTGCCAGAGGCCGCGCTGCTGGTACTATCGCGGCTCGTTCGACTGCTTTTTGAAGGGTGGCAACCACTGCTTTGCCAAAGACGGCCGGAACCGGCACCATCGCATCTTTGGCGACTCGCCGTGCCACGCCGTCAATCCCTCCGACTTGGCGCCGCCGCTGGTGGCTCTTGGGGCGTCGCTAACCCTCCAGGGTCCTCGCTTGCGCCGGCAGGTGCCGGCCGCGGACTTCTTTGCTGCCCCTGAGCAAGGCTCGCTTAACCAGAATGTTCTCGGCCACGGCGAGATGATAACGGCAATCAGTGTCCCAAAGCAGCCGGACGGTTCCCGTGGCATCTACATGAAAGCGATGGAGCGAAAGGCGTGGTCCTTCGCCCAGGCCAGTGTCGCCATTCAGTTGGCACGCCGCGAAGACGAAGTGACGGATGTACGCATAGTGCTCGGCGGGGTAGCGCCCACACCGTGGAGGGCCGCGGCCGCCGAGGAAGTACTGCACGGCAAGGTCCCGACGCCGGATCTCATCGACCTGGCCTCGGGGGCGGCAAGCGCGGGGGCTCATCCGCTGAGTGACAACGCATACAAGGTACGGTTGGCGGGGGCGCTCGTGAAACGGGGTTTACAAACGCTACTGGCCGGGCAGACAGACTCTTCTCCCTAGATACAAACGCATACGAGGGGACGGCCCTCACCCTAACCCTCTCCCAGCCCCGATACATTCCTTGGCACGAGACGTATCGGGGCCAGAGGGAGAGGGGACAGGTTCTCGCCGGCGCGGACTTGGTCGCAGCGGAATACCTGGCCTGGGGCCAGGTCAAGCGGGAGCCAGCTCCAAGAGCGTCACTTCTGGCCGACAGTTCAGTCGTATCGGAGGGAAGGCCACGCCGATGCCGCGATTGACGTAGAGCGCCATGGTCCCCACGGTGAACAGGCCATAGGCATACTTGCGGCCGAGGCGCGGCAGACGAATGGCACCCCGCCCCGGCAGCCGCACCTGCCCGCCGTGGCTGTGCCCGGAAAGCTGCACGGCTACGCGCCGGTCCTTGGCCGCCTCGTCGGCGAAGTCCGGCTCGTGCGCCAGTAGGATCGCTCGGCCATCACGCGGCACGCCGTCCAGCGCCAAAGACAAATCCGCTTTCCTCTCCCACACGTCGTCAACTCCGGCGACATATAGCGCCTGCCCATCCTGCTCGATCACGGCGCTGGCATTCCGCAGAAGAGTGAGCCCAGCACCGGCGATCAGTTCCGCTACGCCTTCGGCGTTCGACCAGTGGTCGTGATTGCCCAGGATCACGTAAACGCCCAGCGGCGCAGTCAATCGAGACAGTTCGTCGTTGATGATTCTGGCCTCGACTTCCGTCAGGCGGCTAACCAGGTCGCCCGTGATGGCTACAAGGTCAGGCCTCAGCGCCAGCACTGCTTCAACGGCTGCGCGCGCCTCGGCGGCACCGACGAACCAGCCGAAGTGTAAGTCGGTGATGTGCGCGAGCCTCAGGCCAACGAAGGCACGCGGCAAGCTCGCAACCCGCACTTTCACGCGCGTGACCTCGATCCAGTCGGGTTCGAACACGAGCCCGTACCACATCACGCCGACTCCTCCCGCCAGCAACGCGCCCACCGCGCCCGCCACGGCGCGCAAGAAGGTCCTGCGAGTGAGGTAACCGCGGCTACGCCCAGACGGCCTGACCCGATCTTCGCTCACTTTTCGAAAGCCAACTGAAGCAAATCTGGTGGCACAAGGCCATTGTATCAAACAGGCGTAAACTGTGGCAACTTTTGTCGTCGCTGGCCCAGTGCCAAGTGCAGGTTGGTCGCGACGCTCAGCCTCCCCGGCGCCTCCTTCCAGGCAAACGCACCACGGTGCATCTAGCCAAAAAACTGCATTCGGTATAGAATTACTCATATGAGCGTGAACGACAACCCGGCAGCAATGACGTACTCGCCCGAGGCGCAGGCGCGGGCCCTGGTGGCGCAGGTCGAGGACGTTTTTGAGGTGTATTCCATCCGCCATCAGGTGGCTGGCCAGGGCTTGGGCCTGCCTGGATCCGCGAGGGGAACCGTGCTGGAACTCACGGGTCGGCTGCTCGTGCCTTCGGAGCGCGCTCACAAGCTGATCTCCGATCGTTTTGGGTCGAGAGGATACCTGGCGTTGCTTCGCAGATCACCCGACGGAGATTTGCTGATTGCCTTGCCGGGGCGGTTGCCCACAGTGCGTTCACGCGTCTGGACGGCGCTGGCGTTGTTTCTGGCCACGCTTGTGTCGGTTATGTTCGCCGGCTCAACCGTGGAGCCGAGCCTGGAAAACCCTGCCGCGCTGCTGTCCGGCTGGCCCTTTGCCGCCAGCCTTCTCGCCATTCTTCTGGCCCACGAGTTCGGGCACTACCTGGTCGGCCGCCGGCTGGGCATCCCCTCGACGCTGCCCTATTTTATCCCGATGCCGCTGTCGCTGCTGGGAACGCTCGGCGCGGTCATACAGATCAAGGCGCCGCCGCGGAATAGGCGCGCACTGCTGGCCGTCGGCGCCGCCGGTCCGCTGGCGGGCCTGGCCGTGGCCCTGCCACTGCTGGTCGTTGGTCTGATGCTCTCAAATGTCGAAGTCGTCCCACTCGGCGCTCCTTATTTCCAGGAAGGCAACTCACTGCTATATGCCGCCCTTAAGATCGTCATCTTCGGGCGCTTTCTCCCATCAGGCGGCGTGGACGTTTTCCTTCATCCCGTCGCTATGGCCGGCTGGACGGGCTTGCTGGTCACGGCGCTGAATCTGATTCCTGCCGGGCAGCTCGATGGGGGACACATCGCCTATGCGCTGTTCGGCCAGCGAGCACGATGGCTGACGTGGGCCGTAGTCGCCGGGCTGCTGGGGCTGAGCCTACTGTGGAATGGCTGGCTGCTTTGGGCTGGGCTGGTATTCATTCTGGGCCGCGTCCACGCCGTGCCGCTGGACGACGTCACAACGCTGCGCACGCAAGAGCGTGCGCTGGTGATCCTGCTCTTCCTGGTCTTGGCACTTGTATTCACGCCCATTCCGCTAACGTTTCAATAGCCGCAGTGCTTATGGTATCGGAGTACCACCCCATCCCGTCCTTTTGACCCGCCAACTAGGCCATAGGTATCGAACCTTATGGTCGTTGCACCCGCTGCTCGGGGATGGTACATTTCGGCTCGCCGGATGCTCAGAGACTTTTCGAATGGGAGAACACAAGGAGTGGAACCGATGGCAGACAGGATCGATCCCCGGAAGACCGCCCTCATCGTGCTGTGCATGCAGCGCGATTTCATCGAGGTCAAGGCCACTGCCACGTACGAGATACCCGGTATGTTGGCGAGAAAGGGGACTATCCCCAAGCTTCAGAAGCTGGTCGGCGAAGCGCGGCGCAGCGGGATGCCGATCATTCACGTCGGCCATCTCAAGCGGGTGGACGGCAAGGACCTCGTCCCAACTGTCGAGAGCGACGTCAAGCTTCACATTAGATTCCTGGTGGAGGATACGCCCGGCGCCGAGTTCATCGACGGATTGAAGCCGGCGCCGCAGGATCACGTGGTGTACAAGCGCCGGTTTTCGGCTTTCTATGGGACCGATCTGGACATAAGACTGAAGGCGCTTGGGGTGGACACCGTCATCTTCACCGGCCTGCTGACCAACGTCGCCATTGCCAACTCCATCGCCGCCGCGCACGACCGGGATCTCGATATCTACGTGGTCAGCGATTGCGTTGCCTGCGGCTTCCCGGACCAGGACGAGTTCTTTTTGACCAAGACGTTCCCGGCCGTGGCTCGGGTAAGAGCGGCGGAGGAAGTGCTGGCGGCAATGGGCAGCGTCTGAACCGCAGATTGACGCAGATTAGAGGATTACGCAGATTGCTTCGACAATGTCACATTCTCGAATCGAGCTTGCCTGACGCCACAAAGCTGTAGTGCGGGGGCTTGTCCCCCGCTGGGTGCGACAGGGAAAGCCGTCCGACAGACAAGCGTGACATTTCAACTTGCCAGATCACCGAGGCTCGGCATCTGCGAAATCCCTTGATCTGCGTAATCTGTGGTTCAGACTCGCGCGCTCCCAAAGCATGGGAGAGTAATGGAATTTATCAGGAGGAAGAGCGATGCGTACGAAAGGTATGTTGGTCCTGGGCGGCCTGTTTCTCGCCGTAGCGTTCTTGGCGACCGCTTGTGCTACCCCCGCTCCGCCAACGCCGACGCCAACGGTAGGAGCTAAGCCGGCTGCGCCTGCGGCACCTACGGCAGCAGCACCCGCGGCTGCGACTCCGGCAGCCAAACCTGCGGCCACGGCAGCGCCGGTGGCAGCTACCCCGGCAGCCAAGGCCGAGACAAAACCCGCCGCAAAAGCCCCATCCGGCCCGATGCCCAGGGGCCTGGTAATGCAGGGCGGCAGTGCCCCCGGCAACGCCGGCGACGTCGAGGTCAGGTGGTGGCAGCAGCAGGTCGCGAAAGTGTATCCCGACATCGCCATTCGCCACCTTCCCGGCGGCTTCAACGAGGGCGCCCATCTTCTCGAGACCGGTGAGGTGGACGTCGCCATCATCGGGAGCGACACTGCCGACCTGGCCTGGAACGCCTCGATCGATTATTTCAAGACTCCGCACAAGAAGCTCAGAGCGCTGTACGCCCGCCCTTCCCCAGGTTCTGGCATCGAGGCTGTCGTGCTGAACAGGTCGGCGATTCAGTCGGTGGGCGAGCTGAAGACGAAGAGGATTGGCACGGGTGAGAAGGACGTGACCTCGACCTTCCTCTGGGAGAAGGCGATCAAGGCCGTTTACGGCTTCAACTACGACGAGGTGAGGGCCGCCGGAGGCATCGTCTACTACGGATCGTTTGAGCAGGTCTCGGCGCAGGTTGCAGAAGGCAAGCTCGACGTTTCCTTGCGCATGCAATCGCCAACCCCCTGGAGGGCCGTCGATGCCTCGCAGCCGGTGCGGTGGCTGAAGTTCGAAGACAAGTTCTTACAGTACTGGGTAAACAACTACTCCGGATACGCCCGCAACGTGGCCTTCCTGGACGAGTTCGCGGCATACAAGGGCAAACCCGTGGCAGAGACGCAGAACACGACGGTGGGCGCAACGGTGATAATGGCCGTGCGCGACGACATGCCGGATCACGTTGCCTATAACATCATCAAGGCGGTGATGGCCGACGATAAGGGTGACAGCTTGATGAACACGTTCAGAAAGGATTGGCAAAAAGTCCAGCCGCCGTTCCGTCTCGGCGATAACGCTACCCAGACTCGCACCATCCCGTTCCACCCCGGCGCAGCCGCATACTGGGCGGAGAAGGGTACTAAGCTTCCGGAGCCAATGTTCATGTAGGGGCGTGGTCTCCTCGCCCCGGCCGGGGGCGCTGTGCCAGATCGAACAGCGTAGGGGCGAGGTCTCCTCGCCCCGGCCGGGGGCGCAGTGCCAGATCGAACAGCGTAGGGG
>JACQUC010000055.1 GCA_016210495.1 Chloroflexota bacterium | reverse complement strand
GTGGAGATGATATCGAGATCAAAGGGAGGAATGACCGTGATTGACCTGACCGAAGAACTAGAGCTAGGGTCCAGGAGTGTGCACAAGTAGTCGACGGTCGTGGACTGCCTTCTCCCTATGCTCGCGTGGTCCGCGCAGTACACCCCGGGCATGAAGGCAAGACTCGACGAGCTGCTCAAGACGGACTGGCCGATGGCGAAGATCGACGACGAGATGGAGCGTTTACAGGCGGAAGAGCTGATCGGCGGGGTTAGCGACATAGAGCGCGAATGGATGAACATTGGCGGCATCGATGTGCAGCAAGTCACGGTCGGCCATCCGATGTCTCCCACGGCGTTCGAGGATGCCGTGGCAGGCATGGCGCTCTGGCAGCGGAAGCTCGATTGCCTAGACTACCTGGTGAAGGCTACCCGTTACGAGCACGTCGAGCGGGCCAAGGCCGAGGGCAAACGAGCCATCATCCTGGGCTTCCAGGATAGCGACCACTTTGGCACCGACCTGGATAGGATCCAGATCTTCTATGATATGGGAATGCGCCTCGTCCAGTTGACCTACAATCTCAGGAACTTCGTGGGCGACGGCTGGGGCGAGCGGGTGGACGGGGGCTTGAGTAGGTTTGGCGTGAAAGTGCTGAAACGTCTAAACGAGCTGGGCATCCTGGTAGACCTGTCCCACTGCGGGCACAGAACGACGATGGATGCTATCGAGCTGTCCAGCAGCGCGCCTATCGTCACCCACAGCTTTGCCAGGGGACTATGGGACAATCCCCGTGGTAGCTCGGACGAAGAGATCGAGGGCATCGGCGCCAGAAACGGGTTCTTCGGCGTGCTGATGACCCCCATCCAGCTTACCGGCATATCCAAGGGCGAATCGAGAACGAAGTGTACCATCGACGATATCCTGGATCACGTCGATTACGTCGCAAGGATGATCGGCGCCGACAAAGTAGGGTTCGGCAGCGACTACAACGGCGAGAAGGTGCCGGCGCTGCTGCCCCGCGTGCTGGGGCGGCTCAACGACCGCGGCTGGGAAGCCGGCGGCTACAGGCCCACCTTCGAAGCGCTGGCCGTGGAAGGCTTTGCCGATATCAGAGAGTGGCCCAACGTGACCAGCGGGCTGGTAGCCCGTGGCTACAGCGATGAGGAGATCAAGGGCATCCTGGGTGGCAACTTCCTGCGCATATTCGAGGAGGTTTGCGGCTAGTGCATGATCAGGCAACATTTGCGGTGACGTCTCGTAGGGGTCCGCCTTAGGCGGACGTGGTTGCCCTGTCGCTGCCAGGCCAACAATGTCATTTCCGACGATGCTCTCTGCGAGCGCTCTATATCACTGGAGGAGCAATGGCTCCAATTGATCGTTTCCTTGAGCTAGACCGCCACATCGTAGGAGATATCTACACCTCTCGTGAGGTGATGGATAACCTTATTGCGCTGTGCGACGATATCGGCCCAAGGTTCGCGGGGACAAGCGAGGAGCGGAAGGCGGCCGAATTCATCGCCGCAACCCTGACGCGCTACGGGCTGAAGAACGCCCACCTCGAATCCTATCCTATCGACGGCTGGGTGCGGGGGATGGCGACGATGGACATCGTCGAGCCCGTCGCGCGACCTGTTTCATGCATCTCCCTCCCCTATTCCCCCGCCCGAGAGGTTGTGGCGGAACTGGTTGACGTCCGGGCCGGCACACCGGGCGAGTACGAAGACAAGCGGGAGAGCTTGCGGGGCAACCTGGCCCTGACCAGCAATCGCTTCCACCAGAAAGGGCCCGGGCGCAGCATTCATCGCAACGAGAAATACGATCGGGCCGTGCTGGCGGGGGCCTGCGGATTCATCTGGGTCAATGAGCAACCGGCCAGGGGTCCCGAAACCGGGTCCCTGACGAGCAGCCCCGCCCCCATCCCCGGTGTCTCGATATCTTTCGAGGACGGGGAGCTCTTGCTTCGGCTGCTGGAACGTCATAGGCGCGTGCGGGTGCGCCTGCGCACCACCGACAGGAACGAGCCCCGCGTCTCGCAGAACGTCGTCGCGGAGCTGCCGGGGGCGAGGCAGCCTGATGTCCTGGTCGTCGTCGGCTGCCATTACGACACGCACGACATCGCGCCGGGCGCGAAGGACTCGACCTCGGGGATCGTGGTTGTCTTGGAGGTGGCGAGGGTACTGGCTCGCTACGCCGCGGGCGAGCTGGGATGCACCATCCGCTTCGTCGGCTTTGGCTGTGAAGAGATAGGAATGGTCGGCTCGCAGCGCTACGTCGAGGCGCACGAGCGTGAGTTGGACCAGCACCGCATGGTCTTCAACTTCGACGGTGCCGGGGCCATAGAAGGCCGCAAAGCCATTACCCTCTACGGCTGGCCCGAGCTGGAGCCCTTCTTCGACAGCATACGCCAGCCGCTGGGTGTCTCGGTGCAACAGTTTCTCTATGCCTATGCCGACAGTTTCACGTTCTTCAATCAGGGCGTGCCTACAGCCAGCCTGCGGGGCAGTGGCGAGCCGGTCGCGCGCGGCTTCGGGCACACGATCTATGACACCGTGGACAAGATCGGCATCGCCAGCCTGCGGGAAGTTAGCGCCATTGCAGCTCGGATGGCTCTGCGCGTCGCCACCGCCGACGAGTTCCCAGCCCGGCGGCGCAGCCGAGAATGGGTTGAGGATGTCCTCAAGACCGATCCAAGCTTTGAAGGCTATCGTTTCGAACAGGAAGTTTCTAAGGCGAGATCAACATAAGGAGAGAACAGACAGATGAAAAGGCTCGGAATTGCCGCACTCGTGCTCGTGGCCGTCGTGATGGTGGCGTGTTCATCCGGCCCGGCCGCGGCGCCTGCTCCGGCGAAAGACGCTTCCGGCATTCAAGTGGCACCTGGCAAGTTCCCTGTTCTGCCGGACAGGAAGCTTGCCCTCGAGGAGATCAAGCAGACCTTCGCGAAGATCGAGGAGGCGGCCAGGAAAGAGGGTCGGGTAAACCACATTGGGGGGATCGAGAATCAGCCGGAAATAACCGCTCTCTTCAACAAGAAGTATCCCGAGATCCAGTTGAATATCCTGGCCGGACGCACCGCGGAGCTGATGGCGAGGCTCGAGGCTGAGCAGGCGTCGAAGAACTACGTCGGCGACATCTTCGGTTCATCGAACAGCTCGACGTGGCTGGCAGCCCAGTACGGATGGTCGATCAAGTCGCATCTGGAAAGGCTTCTGCCTACGCTGAACGACCCGAGCGTCGCATGGGCCAAGCAGCCGGTGGCCGACCCCGAGGGCTACTTCGTTTATGGTAGCCTGTACAACATCTTCGGTCTTGGCATCAACACCAAGCTTATCCCGTCGGACAAGCAGCCGAAGAAATGGGCGGACTTGACCGACCCCTACTTCAAGGGCAAGCTGTCCCAGGATTTCATCGACAGGCCCGGCATCGGCAGCAACTGGGTGACCATCATGCACGAGCTGCCCGAGTTTGGCCCGGCATACCTGCAAAAGATGGCCACGCAGCAGATCAAGTTCATCCTTGAGCGCGAGAAGCTGCTTGCCCAGGGCGAGTTTCCGGTGGCTTTGCTGGCAAACGGCGGGCAGCTTGTACAACTGGCCAAGGACGGCGTGCCGGTGAAGTTCATCTTCCCGGAGGACGGTTACATCTACTCGACCAGGTTCCAGAGTGTGTTGACCGGTGCGCCCAACCCCAACGCGTCGATTGTGTTCTTGGAGTTCAGTCTCTCCAAGGAGGCTCAGTTGGCGGCGACCAAAGAAGGTCGCGCTCTTGCGAGGGGTGACGTTCCTCATCCCGCTCCGGAGATCCAGGACATCAAGGGGCGAAAAGTGCTGGAGTTCCGCAAGGAATGGGTTAGCACCCAGGAGAAGCTGATGGAGTCGGAGGGGAAGAGGTTCGGCCTCAAGTAGTCCTCTCCTTTCGAGCAAGAAGGTGGTGGACGCAAGATGGTCAGTTCTCTGGCAGCAGCCTGGACTCGGAAGGGAATATCCCGTTCCTCGGTCTGGGCGACCGGGCTGCTGCTCCTGGTTGGTTTCCTGGCCCTATCGCCGGCGCTTATGGTGGTCTACGCCAGCCTCAACAGCGGCTCGCCAATGAGGCCGGGCACGTTTACGCTCGATGGCTATTGGACCGTCTTCAGCACGCCCAGGGCTGTGGACGCGATGTGGACAAGCCTGTGGCTGGCGGTAACCAGGACCGCGACATCCGTGGGCATAGCCGCTTTCTTTGCCTGGGTGGTAGCTCGCACGGACACCCCCTGGCGGAGCTTCCTCCATTTCGCTCTGGCAGTCCGGATGTTCATACCATCGCTGCCGCTCATTGCCGCCTGGATGCTGCTGGCATCCCCGAAGTCCGGGATGCTCAACGTATGGCTAATGAGCTTGCTACCCTTCGACGGCCCTATTTTCGATATCTACTCCAGCGCCGGCATAATCGTGGTCTCGACCTTTGGCGCCGTTCCCATCTGGTTCCTGATCTTGCTGCCGGCCTTCACCCAAATGGACGCCTCGTTCGAGGAGTCCTCGCGAATGTGTGGCGTAGGCAGTGTAGCCACCTTCTTCCGGGTGACTCTGCCGCTGCTGGCCCCTGCCCTCTTCGCGGTAATCCTCCTTTCGCTCATACACTGGCTCGAGACTTTCGATACGGAGATATTCCTCGGCGGACCGGCAGGAATATACGTCATCAGCACCGTGGTATATCAGTATATTCAGCAGTCGATGCCGGCCAAATATCCCCCGGCCATGGCATTCTCGACGGTGTTGACTGTGCTTACCGCGGCGCTGGTCTTCATCTACTGGGCCCGGATCGCCTCCAAGCAGCGTAAGTACACTGTCGTAACCGGCCGGGGCTACGCCGTCCGGCCGATCCGGCTGGGGCGGTGGAAGTATGTGACCCTGGCACTTGCTCTGCTGTATTTCTTCGTCAGCACTGTCCTTCCCGCCTCTATGGTATTCATTCTCGGCCCCTTCATGAAAACCGCCGGCGTCTTCGCGGGGAATTGGTTCACCCTGGAACACTGGGCTATCGTAACCGTTCCTCAGGTGCGCTCTGCCCTCATGAATTCCCTCATCCTGGCGGTAAGCGCCGCTACCCTTGGAGCGGTGCTTTACGCGGTGAGCAGTTATCTGATTCTCAGGACGAGCTTCAAGGGCAGGGGACTGTTGGAGCTCGTGACCTGGGTTCCCTACACTATGCCCGGGATTGTCCTCGCGCTTGGTCTGCTCTGGGTTTACGTGGGCACGATCAAGCTGCCCTTCATCGTCATGTATGGCAGCATGCAGATGCTGGTGCTGGCCTGTATCATCAAGCGACTGCCTTTGGGCGTGCGCACTATGAACGGGGTCACCATCCAAATCGGCAAAGAGCTAGAGGAAGCCTCGCGAGTGCACGGTGCCTCCTGGTCTTTCACCTTCACCCGCGTCTTGATCCCTCTCCTATGGCCGGGCATAGTCTCGGTATGGCTATTGACCGGGATTTTCTCCGTTCAGGAGTTGGTCGTCGTGCTGATGTTGTACGGTGTGGACACTATGACCCTTTCGGTCTACTTCTTCGTCCTTCTGGGGAGAGGCATGGGTTTCTCGTCGGCGCTGGTGATCGGGATGCTGGAGTTTGCCCTGATCGTGCTCTTCTGGCTAACTGCCAAATTACTCAGCAGGCGGGTGGGGGCATCCGGCGGCCTGTAATCACTACGAAGCCATTTCAATGGGGTTCTACCCCTCCACTTCACTCCCGAAACCTACGCGCCGTTACTCCAAATGTTGCTCGCAGCCGGCAAGGATAGCCTCCAGAACTTCGGCTTCGTCAACTTCCGTATCGACACAGCCGTCTTGCCGGAGGGCCACCATCGCGTACCGTGGAATATCTTCGTTCAGCGATGCCGTCGTCTTAGCAGCCCTCACTCCTTCTGCCAACTCCTTGCTGCACGCCACCGCTATCACCCCTCGCGGGCGCTGCGCAACTACGAACTTGAGCGCCATGGCCCCACCGGCCGCTACGCACACCCCTTTGTAACCTTGGGCAACCGCGGCTGTTCGCAGGCGACCAATCGCGCAGTTCAGGTCGCAGCTCTCCGGGCAAACGAGACCTTCTTTCCTAAAGCGCCCTGGGCACGTCTGGCTCGGTCGAAGGCAATGAGAAAGCAGAAGCACCCTGTCTGAAGGAGATATGGGGGCGATATCTTTCCTGGAACCATTCTCCACAGTGATTTCTCCCTTGTCTCTTGCCCGCCGCTGGTGTAGCACAACCTATTGTCCCACATTCGCACGCTCTTGCCAAGTTCCTGGTAACATTATCAAATGAGTGAACCATCACCCCTCGGTAACATTATTATTTGATTTGACACGCACGGCTCCTACAGATCGCTGCCGAAGAGAGTGCTGCTAGGTTCATCATGCACAGAGCTAATTGGACTAGGCCTGGGTGAGTCCCCCGCGAGTCCCCTCTCCCTCTGGGAGAGGGTTAGGGTGAGGGCCGCTTCTTCGCTCGCTAACCCGCACCCCGAATCAGCTCTCGGTCAGCCCCAACTCGATTCTCATCCGGGCCTATCCAACACCCTGCTTGACCGGAAACTTGCTTCGTCGACTTGTGGAGCCCGAGCCGCCCGGATTGGCGCGTGCCAGAGCCATTTGGCATTGCTGCCTCACCGGATCCAGGTACGTCTTCACCGACGCGCAACTCGTCCAGGACCGCACGTGGGATTCGTACTTCACCGAACTGATCGGCAAGCATGGAGAGCCGACCGATGATGGCGAGGGCGAGAATCGGCGATGTGTTACTGACCGCGAGCATAAGCCTCGTCGTCGTCTAGCTCCTCGTGCCCATAATGGCGCACTACGCCCCGCTGTCCTAATAGGTGCCCGAACTCGTATTTCCCCATTTCTGCCAGCTCCCGCGCCTTCCCGAACGACAGCAGGCCTCTTGCGTACAAAGCAACGGCCAGCTCCTCCAGCAGCTCACGCTCCAACCTGTCCTCTGGCAGACGTATCGCCTGAGCTACTGAGCTAGGGATATTGAGTTTCAGTCCCACCTTCGTGCCTCCAAGTCTGCTTCCGCTTTCCACGCCCGACATCTTGATGCCATCGGACAAAGCTCCCTCTGCGGCATTCCCAATCGTATTGTACCAAGATGCAGTAGGGAGAGCAACGGCTGCGGGTGGGCAAGGGCGCTAGCCTGCGCTCTGCCGCACCAGCCGATGCCCGTGCAAGCCAAGGCCCTTTCCCTCCAGCAGCTCCATCCACCGGTTGCGCGTCCCGATGGTCGCCGGTTCCGCGTAGAGGCCGTGCCTCTCCTCTTGCGCCGTCAAGCGCGCAAACTTGTCGCGCCCCGGGTAATCCCCGGCGACGAAAGTCTCCTTGCGATGAAGCATTGGCGGATTCTTCGGGTCACGCGAGCGCAGACAGTGCCTGGTAAGACAGGCGCCCGGTTCGGTCCTCCGGGTGTTCCTCTCCTTGAAATAGGCCGGCGACGATGCTATAGTTTGTGGGCAGGAGGAACGTGTGCAGATAGAAATCCCCAAGGAGCAACTGGCCGCGTTTTGCCGGAAACACCATATTAGGCGTCTGGCGATTTTTGGATCGGCGCTGCGGCCGGATTTCGGTCCCGACAGCGACGTCGACGTGTTGGTCGAGTTCGAGCCGGATCACATACCTGGGCTCTTTGGGATCGCGCGCATGGAACAGGAGCTGTCCGCCCTGCTCGGAGGCCGGAAGGTGGACATGCGCACCAAGGAAGACCTGAGCCGCTACTTCCGCCAGCGAGTGGTGGAAGAAGCGGCGGTTCAGTATGCAGAAGGGTGATACCGTCCGCCTGCGTCACATGCTGGATGCGGCGCGCCAGGCCGTGAAGTTTGGGCGAGACAGAACCCGGGCCGACCGCGACCTTATGCTCGTGCTGGGCCTTGGTGAAGCTTGTCGAGATCGTCGGTGAGGCGGCAAGTCAGGTTTGCGACATTGCTTGTGCGAGTGAAGGGCGGTGTGGCGATAGACGAGATGAGTGTGCTTGAGGCGGCGGAGGGGTTCAACCCATGAACAAGCGCAAGCTGCTTGCCAAAGCTCTCGCCAGGCAGGGAAATTTCAGGTTCAGTGAAATGGTGGCGCTGGTCGAGGCTTTCGGGTTCCATCTGTCACGGGTCAGCGGTAGCCATCACATCTTTGTCCATCCTCACATCCAAGAACTGGTCAATATCCAGAACGTGAACGGGAAGGCCAAGTCGTACCAGATTCGTCAGTTCCTGCAGATCGTGGAATGGTATAATCTTGAATTGGAGGACGAGTCATGAAGGATTATCACATCAATATATTCTACAGCGAAGCTGATGGTGGATACGTAGCAGACGTTCCTGATTTGAAGGCATGCTCTGCGTTCGGAGAAACGCCCGAGGAAGCGCTGGCGCAGGTCGAGATTGCCAAAGCGGCCTGGCTGGAAGCGGCGCGCGCTGAGGGCAAGCCTGTCCCCCGCCCCAGGTACCGGCCAGCCATATATCAAGCGGTCTCTTGAAACCCACCACGGCTCAGGGAGTGAACGACCGTTCCCGTCTAATCGAAGCCCCGTCCCGCTGAAGCAGGCGTCCCGTTTCGCGGGCTACCCCCATTCCTACCGCTCTTCGCCCTGGCCAAATCTTCGCTTGTCAAGCACAGGGAGACGCATTTGGCGGTCAGTCTGGCCATCAAGGCCGTCGAGGCTCGGCCACCGAGTGCAGTTCGCGCCAGCTCCGCATTTGTTAGAGGATCTGTGACTGGCACAAGCACAACACAGGCTCGACCTTCGACCGCCGCTTCCAGCCTAAGAACAGGAGCAAGCTTCGGCCATTACTGTTGCCAAACTTTTCTGCTGGATGACACGCAGTCAAGCGTTCCAGAAGGTCGAAACCCGTGTATGCATCACGAACCACTCCAGAAACCAAACCAGCGAAAACGAGAGCGTTACAGGCTGGGGACATAACGTAGGCAGAAATTAGGGGATTTGCTTCGTAATTGGGGCGGAAAACGGTGGGGAGGCTGTGCATAATCAAATACCAGGCATCATAGCAGCCCATGTGCGGATAGGTTGTGAGTGGGGATTTCCCGTCCGTTCCGCACCGAATTGGGGCTCGTGTCCCTATTTCTGACCGTTTTTCGACCATCAGTGGGGCAACGAGCCAAATTAGGGCGTTGGCGATGATCGCTGAGAGGGATCAATTATGCAAATGGGGATGTCCCCAACGTGAAACGCTCCCTATGGGGGTACTTCCGTATCGCAGCACGGAGTCGTATAAGCACGTGGTCGAAATCACGTCAGTGTAAGTCTCTTCGTGCTGAGTCGAGTCCGACTGACTGGGGACATGCCGCAAATCCTCACGCGCAGGCAGGGGCATATTCAACCTCGCGTAGGATGTGCGGGCCGAGGTACGGGCTCAAGGATTCGGCGGTGATCAAATCGACTTTGCGCCCAAAGAGGTCTTCAAGGAAGAAGGCAAGTTGGATGAAATGATCGAATGTCTTCTGGTCTGGCTCGAACTCCACCAGAATATCAACGTCGCTTTGGTAACGTGGTTTGTTGCGCACAAAAGAGCCAAAGAGGCCGCAGCGGCGCACGCCCAGGCGCCGCAACTCGGGCTGGTGCGCCTGCAAAAGGCTCAGGATCTCCTCTTTGGTCTGGACTGGCATCGCACCCCTCGCACTGGACGCTTGTGCTTGATTATAGCATGCAGGCATGGGCGATGCCAGCAAGGCACAGCCAGAGTACGGGGTGGTGTACAGGGGATTGCGGAAACGCCCCCCGCCTCACCCTGGTGCTGTGGCGAGGCGGTCTTGGGACTGGCTTGGTACAGTCCGCCTCAGGCGGACGCGCAGGCTGAAGCCTTCGGCTACGGGTCCGTCTCCACCACCCCACCCCGGGGCGGACAGCGGACGTCCGCCCCTACGTTTCTGCAACAGCTCGTAAGGTACCGCATCCAAAGGGGCCCGGTATGGTATCAGCGGGCGCCGGGGTTGGCATTGCGCCAGAGGGCGTCGTAGGTCTGCCAGTCGGATTCGTCGGTTTCCCACATGGGGTAGAGGGCGACGCCGGCGACGGTGGAGGGGTCGGCGGAGGTGTGCAGGGCGGCCAGGACGCCGCGGAGGCCGCTGCGAAGGTTTTCGGCGGCGGGATTGTGGTTGCGGCGGGGCTCGAAGTAGGTGGGCAGGCCGACCAATAGCTCGGGGCCTCGATTGGCGACGGCCCGGCTGATGCCGATGGTCTGCTGCTTGACAAAGGCGCTGTACGACCAGTCGGTGGGCATGTAGCTGTCGTAGGTCATCACGGCGATCTGATCGACGGCGGTGGCGATGCGTGCATAGTAGTCGGAATCCCAATAGCTCGTCTCCAGAAACGGCAGGCCGGGAATGAAGGGCGCCCATTTGTGGCCGGTGATCGAGAGGAGGCTGCTCTCGCCGATGGCGCTCCTTACTTCGCGAAGGAGGGCGATGAGTTCTTCGCTGTCGTTCTCCACCGGCTCGACGTTCAACTGGACGCCGTCAAAGCCGATGTCGTGGACGAGCTCGGAGGAGAACTTGGCGACGTTGGCGCGCACGGCGGCTTCGTCGATGGGTACCCACCCCTGGCCTCTGGCGCGGTTGACGATGCCTATCCAGGCGACGGGCGAGAGACCGGAGTCGCTCTGGCGGACGGCCCGGACGAAGTCGCGGGCGTATCTGTAGTCCTTGGGAATCGCTCGGCCGGACGAATCCAGCGAGCTTACGTAGACGAAGGCGTACTTGAAGCCGCGCTGTGCGAGCGATCTGCTCATCGCCTGAATCTCCGAGGGGTCACGGGGCTCAGAGACCCAAACGACGTCCATCCAAACGGCGTTCCGGCCGCGGTCGAAGCTCTGGCCGGGGTCGTAGTCTGTCTGAAGGAAGTCATAGGCGAGGGCGAGCGACAGGAGGAGTAACAGCGCTAGCCAGAACGATGGTCTGAGAAGCACGCGTGACCTTCCTTGCTAGAATAGCAGGACCCTATGGGCCCCGCCCCTCCCCAGGGCGGACAGCGGACGTCCGCCCCTACGCGCAGTTGGTTCAGTAGCCCTTTCTTCCATTGTGTCAGCCTGACGTCTGCTTGTCCTGGCCGGCCAACCGGGCGCGATGCTGCTCGTAGGCCTGGCGAATGGCATCGAACTTGAGGCCGAGGATTTGCGCGGCGAGGTAAGCGGCATTCTTGGCCCCGGCTGTGCCGACCGCCACAGTTGCTACAGGCACACCAGCGGGCATCTGGGCGATGGCATACAGGGCGTCGATTCCTCCCAGATCGCTGGTGGGCAGCGGCACGCCTATCACGGGAACGGTTGTCCACGAAGCGAGGACACCCGGCAGATGAGCCGCGCCGCCCGCGCCGGCAATGATGACCTCGATGCCCCGCGCTCTGGCCGACTGGGCGTAGGCACGCGCTTGCTCAGGGCTCCGATGGGCGGACATAACGACGACTTCGTGGTCGATGCCCATCTTCTGGAGCACGTCGGACGTGTGCTGCATGAAGGGCTTGTCGGATTCGGAGCCCATGACTACGGATACGAGCGGCATCTCTTTTGTACTCCTCGTCGAAGCATTGGGACGCACAGGCGGGCGAGCCATCACCCTGTCCCCTCTCCCTCTGGGAGAGGGGACAGGACGCTCGCCGAGGGCCAGGATTATTGCTGACAGGATCAGTTCTAGCTATGCGGGCGCGGGGACCGCGCCCCGTTGGTGTTCGTTGGCCGGCGTTACACCTCTCGGGCGGCGATGTCGTGGCGGTAGTGGCAACCGGAGAAGCTGATCTTGGCGGCGCTAGCGTAAGCCCTGTTGCGGGCTTCGGCCATGGTCTGGCCAAGGGCCACGACGGTGAGCACGCGACCACCGGACGTGACTAAGCTTCCGTTCTGACGTCTGGTGCCTGCGTGGAAGACGAGGGCGTCGGGGCCGACGTCGTCCAGGCCGGAGATAGCGTGCCCTTTGGAAAAGTCGCCAGGATATCCCCCGGAGGCCAGGACGACGCCGCACGAGACTTCTCGGCTCCATTCGACGTTGATGTTGGCGAGATCGCCGCGGACGGTGGCGGTGACGATTTCCATGAGATCGCTGCCGAGCCGGGGCAGGATGGCCTGGGTCTCGGGATCGCCGAAACGGCAGTTGAACTCCAGGACTTTTGGGCCGTCACGGGTGATGATGAGACCGGCGTAGAGCACGCCACGATAAGGTCGGCCCTCCTGGGCCATAGCCTGGATGGTGGGCTCCAGGATGGTTGCGACGGTCTGGTCGAGCGTCGCGCGCGAAACGAAACCGGGGGGCGAGTAACAGCCCATGCCGCCAGTGTTGGGTCCCTGGTCGCCGTCGAAAACCCGCTTGTAGTCGCAGGCAGGCACCATAGGAACCACGGTCTTACCGTCGGCGAAGGCGAGGACGGAGACCTCGGGGCCCTCCAGATACTCCTCAATCACCACGCGGCTGCCGGCCGATGCGACCGAGCCCTTTTCCATAAGCGAGGTTACGGCGTCGATGGCCTCGTCGCGGGAGGTCGCCACGATAACGCCTTTGCCCGCCGCCAGACCATCGGCCTTGACGACGATGGGCGCTTCTTGCCGCTTGAGGTATTGTTTGGCTTCGTTTGGCGAAGTGAAGGCGGCGCCGGCGGCGGTAGGAATGCCGTGGCGTACCATCAGTTGTTTGGCCCACGACTTGCTGGCTTCGATGGCGGCGGCGTTCCCGGAGGGGCCAAAGGCCGGCAGGCCGATCTCGTCGAAGCGATCCACCAGGCCGACGGCCAGGGGGTCTTCGGGGCCGACGACGACGAAGTCGATAAGGTTGCTTGAGGCCCACTCCACGAGCGCGTCGCAATCGGTAGCGGCGATGGGTATGTTTTCGGCGATGGAGGCGGTTCCCCCATTGCCCGGGGCGCAGAAGAGCCGATCGAATAGCGGGCTCTGGGAAAGCTTCCAGAGAATGCAGTGCTCGCGGGCACCACTACCGACGACCAGTACGCGCACAGGAACCTCTCTACTCCCATTCGATGGTCGAAGGTGGCTTCGAGCTGATGTCGTAGACGACGCGATTTACGCCGGGCACTTCGTTGACGATGCGGTTGGAGATCCTGGCCAGGAGATCGTACGGGAGCCGCGCCCAGTCGGCGGTCATGCCATCCTCGCTGGTGACGGCCCGCACGGCGACGACGTTGGCGTAGGTGCGCCCATCGCCCATCACCCCCACGCTCCGCAGGGGCGTAAGGATGGCGAAGTTCTGCCACAGCTCGCGATAGAGACCGGCCTTTTTGATCTCGTTCATGACGATCCAATCGGCGGCGCGCAATGTCTCCAGGCGCTCGCGGGTGACCTCGCCGATGACGCGAATGGCGAGGCCGGGGCCAGGGAAGGGCTGCCGGTAGATCATCTCCTCGGGGAGCCCCAACGCCAGGCCGACGGCGCGCACCTCGTCTTTGAACAGGTAGCGAAGCGGCTCGACGAGGTCAAAGCGCAGGTTGGGTGGTAGGCCACCCACGTTGTGGTGGGTCTTGATCCGCGCTGCCGCTTTGGTCTCGGCCGACGTGCTCTCGATTACGTCGGGATAGAGTGTCCCTTGAGCCAGGAAATCGGCCCGGCCAATCTTTTTGGCCTCTTCCTCGAAAACGCGGATGAACTCCTCGCCGACGACGCGCCGCTTCTGCTCGGGGTCGACGATGCCGGCCAGGCGGCGCAGGAAACGATCGGTGGCATCCACGTAGATGAGATTCATCTTGAGGTTGCGGTCGAAGGTGACGATGTTGCGCTCGGCTTCCTCGCGGCGCAACAGACCATTGTTGACGAAGATGCAGGTGAGCTGATCACCGATAGCGCGATGGGCAAGGGTGGCGGTCACCGCGGAGTCGACGCCGCCGCTCAGCGCGCAGATGACCCTGCCATTGCCGACCTGAGCCTGAGTCTGGCGCACGCTCTCCTCGATAAACGAGCCGGGAGTCCAGGCGCCTTCACAGTCGCAGACGTTGTAGAGGAAGTTTCGGATGATGTTGCGCCCCTCCGGGGTGTGAACCACCTCCGGATGGAACTGTAGCCCGATGAGGTTTCCTCTACCCATGGCGGCGACCTTCGAATTGTCGGTATAGGCCAGCGGCTCGAATCCCTCGGGCAGGTCGATTACTTGATCGCCGTGACTCGCCCACGCGGGGAAGCTGAACGGCAATCCGGCGAAGGCGTCGCTACCAGTGTTGCTCAGATAGACGACGACGTGGCCATACTCGCGCTTGTCAGCCGGAGCGACACGTCCGCCCAACTGGTGAGCCATCAGTTGCATGCCGTAGCAGATGCCCAGGACAGGCAATCCGCTTTCGAAGACGTATGCCGGAGCCTGTGGCGCGTTCGGATCGTAGACGCTGGCCGGCCCACCCGATAGGATGAAGCCACGTGGCTGAAGGGCGGCGATGCGCTCGAAGGGCGCATCCGCGGGCACCAACTCGCAGTAGACGTGGCACTCCCGGACGCGGCGCGCGATAAGCTGGCTGTATTGCGAGCCGAAATCGATGACGGCGATGGCCTCTTTGGCCCGCAGCGGCGTGGAGCTAGGGGGAACCGAAGCTTCCTGGCTGGCGATCACCGCTCTGGTCTCGGCCACCTGGAGATAGGTCGATATTTCGAGATCGTCCGTCGTGGCTACGCGGTGGCTGTCGACCGGCTCGTCGCCCTGCGTACCCTTCAATTCCAGCCTCCCTGAGCATCAGTAGTCGATTCATAGATATGCGGAATGATGGCAGTGTACGCCACATCGCCTGAATGCCTCGACCCCACCCCACCCCGGGGCGGACAGCGGACGTCCGCCCCTACGAATAGTACAGAAGCGATCCAGCGTCACGCGCCGGTTGGGCGACATCGATTACGACGCGCTGGCAGGCCCAGGTTTTCGCGGCGAGCGTCGCCCGCGTTTTTGCTTGGAGTCCGACTCCTGGGCTACGGCCTCCGGGTTAGACTCGCCAGGATGCTGTTCCCGGCCATTGCGAGGAGCCACCCAGGTAGCCGGGCCAACCGTCTCGACGACGACGTATCCGGCACGATCCGCCGCCAGCAAGAAGTCCTTGAATCGGCCAAAGCCATACTGCTGCTCGTCGAAGTGGCCAAGGAGGCCGTTGAGCTTGGCTTTGAGGCCGGCGATCTTCATCTTGGGCTGCTCGGGCGTAACAGAATCTGTGACCACTTTGGTGAGGGCAACAAACGCGTCGTCAAGGGTGGTAGTGGAGGAGACCACCTTGGACACCTTGCCCGAGCCGGCAGTGGGCGAGGCGGAACCGACGGCCGCCAGGCCGGCAACGTCAAGCTCGGCCACGTCGTCTATCGGCGAATCCAACGATGCGCCTTCGCCGACCGTGGACGCCTGAAACGCCACGGTGGCCGGCTCGGGCTCGACTTCGGACGGCTCCTCGGCTGCGGGCGCCAGGTCTTCGACTTGCACAGGGGGTTCGGCGACCAGGCCCATCTCGTCCGCTTCAAAACGAGGAGTAGGCCACTCAGCGGCATCGGGCCTGCCGGGCTTTCTTCCCGCGGGATGCGACTCGAGTGTGATCGTGGCAGATAGATCGTCCAACTCGGGCATTATGACAACGGACTGCTCGGGCTCCGCAGGTAGCATCTCGGCCGCCGAAGCTACATCGGGCTCGGGCTCAAGCGGCAGCACGGCTTCTGCGGAAGCTAACATGTCGGTGACGACGGGGTGCTCCTCCACCACGTGGCAGAGCCTGACGCGATGTCTGAGGCCACCCACCTCCACCTCCTGGGGCTCGCGATCGATGCACAGGACACCCTGCTGCACCAGCGCGTTCAGCGTCGATCGCGCCTCCGCTTCCGCTTCCCCCTGAGGCATAGTCTTGCTCAGGAAGGTGATCAAGTTGGTCAGAACATAAGTGTACGTGAGCCAGCGACTGCGACCCCGGAGGTCGATGATGAATCTGAGTATGTCGGCCTGTCGATCCTCCAGCGCCTGGGGGAGCGTCGCGACTTCCTCGCCGGGCTGCGCGGCGCCAGACTCAACAGGCGGCACCTCTTCTTTGCGCTGGACAGGCGACACCCAATGGACAGGGCCGGCGGCGCTTACACTGACAATACCATTTCTCTCGGCAGCCACCAGGAAATCCTTGAACTTCGAGAAGCCATATTTCCTCTCCGTGAAATTGGGCAGCCGGCTCATAAGGGCATCTTTCAGGTTTGTGGCGCGCATCTTAGGCTTTGCCTCGCTGGTGCGCTGACGAACGATGTCTTGAACCAGCTCGAAGACGGTCTGGATATCCGCGGTGGGTGCCTTCTGATCGACGGCCTCCGCCCTGGCGCCATTTTCTATCGGAGACGGCGTCCTAGGCGAGGGCGAGACAGGGAGGGGGCTGCTCTCCACAGGAGGCTCGACCGAAGGCGCAACAGCCGCTGGACGTGGTGGAGCCAAGGGCTTACTCGCCAGGGGCGCGGGGGCGCTACCCTGCGCTCGATGCGAGGTGGCGCGGCGCGGCTCCATCGTCGGAACGGAAGTGGCTCTACCCACCCCTCGCCTTCTTCCAGAGCGGATGTCCGGCACAAGCTCCGCGGGCGACGCGCGGAAATCCTCCGCGTCGACCACTTTCCGATAGGAGATAAACTCGTCGGCCACTTCGCGCAGAACTCCGGCGGCGTAGTCGGGTCCGATTACCACCACGTGCTTGCCGCGCAACTGAGCCAGGCGGACGACAGGAATGAGGTCCTTGTCGCCGCTGACGATGACGAAAGTCGTGATCTGTGGCAGCAGGTGAAGCATGTCCACGCAGTCGGCGACCATTATGGGGTCGGCCAGGCTCTTGCCACGGGGCGCCTGTGTAACCGGATCTGTATCGTAGCGGAAGGTTGGGGCATAAACCGGCTCGACGCCGGCCCTGTAGACGCCCAGCCGATCGCTCGTAACCGTCCACTCGGCGTAGGCTCGAGAGATGAGGACGGTGCCGTACTGCTGGGCGGTCTGGACGATACGTTTCACATCGGGAGCAGCCCCGTCCAGATCGGCTGCTATGCTGATGGCCAGATTGTCCCAATCGATGAATAGGCCAACGCAGCCTTCCTTGTTTTCTGTCATTATAGATGTCACTCCTACTTCTTGCCGGCGAGCTGCCACAGTTTGCCTTCGGTCACGATCGACGGGGCAACAACCATCTCGGTCAGGTGGAACTCCTTGACGTTGCGAGCACCGCAGGTGCCCATAGACGTCTTGAGGGCGCCGATGAGATTGTGCCGACCATCAGTACGAGAACTGGGACCGAAGAGAATCTGCTGCAGCGAGCCGCTGATTCCTACTTGAATCCGCGTGCCGCGCGGCAAGCCCGGATGAGGAGTAGCCATCCCCCAATGGTAACCCTGGCCAGGAGCTTCTTGCGCCTGGGCAAAGGAAGAGCCAAGCATTACAGAATCGGCGCCGGCAGCAAAAGCCTTGCAGATATCGCCACCGGTGGACATACCGCCGTCGGCGATGATGGGGACGTAGCGCCCAGTGGCAGCGTGACAATCGTCTCGCGCCGCAGCGCAGTCGATTATCGCGGTGATCTGAGGCACCCCGACGCCCAGGACCTCGCGGCTGGTGCAAGCCGCTCCCGGGCCAACGCCGATAAGAAGGCCTGCGATGCCTGTCTGCATCAACTCATAAGCAGCCTCATAGCTCACACAATTTCCAACCAAGACAGGGACGGGTAGCGAGGCACAGAACTGCTCGAAGGAAAGCTGATGCACACTGCTAGAGATGTGTCTGGCGGTAGTAACGGTGGACTGCACCACAAAAATGTCCAGTCCTGCTTCCACGGCCAGGGGGGCGAAAGCGGCGGCATTGGTAGGGGTACAAGAGGCGACGGCCAATACCCCGTGCCGCTTGATGGCAGAAACTCTCTCACCAATCAGGGCCTGTTTGATAGGTTCGCGGTAGACTTGCTGGATCAGCAACGTGACATCTGCGGCGGAAGCGGAGGCAATGGCGCTCAAGGGTTCCTCGGGGAACTCGTAGCGGGTCTGCAGCCCATCCAAATTGAGGACGCCGAGCCCGCCGAGCTTACCCAAAAGCCCGGCGAAGTTAGGGTCGACCACGGCATCCATTGCGGAGGCCATGATCGGGATGGGCAAGATGTGATTTCCGACCTGCCAGGAAACATCCACGTCTTCGGGGTTGACCGTGAGTGAGCCGGGGACCAGGGCCACCTCATCGAACCCATAAGCGCGTCGCAGTTCCTTGGAAGATCGCGGAGCCCTCTCTGACATTCGTCTCCTCCAGCCAACAGCGCGTACTAATGCTACCGGCGAACCAAAACGCCGCTTCTTAGAAAAATAGCTCAGACGAGCAGTATCGCTCGCGCAACGAGCTACCTGCCTTAGCTGAGCTGCCAACCATGGTCGGACTGCCACTACACCTGCACCGATAACACGTTGGGCGAGCAGTACCGACGATTATGGCGGCTGGTTGCCTAAAAAGGCGGCACAAGCCGCAACTAGCACAGCGTGTTCTTGGGGAAAATATACCAGACGGATCACCAAAAGTCAAGGACGGCAGAGAGGCGAGGGAGGGGGAAGAGTTATCGTTGCCAGATGACTGGCTATGATCTATAATAAGCGGCGCGGGCTTCAAGGTAATCTGGTATGATTGCTCGCACGGGAATTGGTTCCCCGGGGAGGATGGATTGAGGCTTCCTCTGAAGCATTGGGATATCGCGCCGCGGGTACCCTCGGAGCAGATCGAGGGGCTTCCGGATTGGCCACCCATCATCGTGCAGCTATTGTGGAATCGAGGTGTCAGGGAGCTGGCAGATATCGCGGCGTTCTTCGGGGACCACGACGAGCAAATGCACTCGGCGTCGCTAATGAAGGGCGTCGCACCGGCCGTGGCCCGGATTCGGCAGGCGATCGAGGGTGATGAACTGGTGGCGGTGTACGGCGATTTCGACGTCGACGGGGTGACGGCAGCCGCCGTGATGCGAGAAGCTCTGGCTGCACTTGGGGGGCAGGTTATTCCGTACATCCCGAACCGGGCGGAGGAAGGGTACGGGGTGAACTGCGCTGCGCTGGAGCACCTGCGGAGTCGCGGGGTCAAGCTGGTGGTGACGGTAGACTGTGGTGTGAGCGCCGGTAAGGAAGTAGGTTATGCCAGAGAGCTTGGACTTGACATAATAATCACAGATCACCACCAGGTGACCGAGGAAGTACCGTCGGCAATAGCCGTGATAAACCCTCGCCAGCCCGAGTGCAGGTATCCATACAAGGAACTGGCTGCCGTAGGCGTGGCTTTCAAGCTGGCGCAGGCGTTGCTCGATGGGGCAGGGGTGGGCAAAGAGGATCGAGCGGAACTGGAATGTCGCCTACTGGACCTGGTAGCCCTGGGAACGGTGGCCGACGTTGCGCCGCTGCTGGGGGAAAACCGTGTCCTGGTGAAACGGGGCCTGGCGGTCCTCAACAAGACGCAACGACCGGGACTGAAAGAGATGATCAAGAAGGCAGGGCTGCGTCCCGGCAACATCACCAGCGGTAGCATCGGCTATGCGTTGGGGCCGCGCCTGAACGCCGCCGGTAGGCTTCACGATGCCCTGGCGAGCTATCAACTTCTAATCACCCGGTCGCCGGAGGAGTCGAGGCAACTGGCCGAATATCTGAATGATACGAACCAGGAGAGGCAACGGCTGACTGCAGAGGCATTGGAGAGGGCGAGGGGAGACGTAGCCGCCGGGGGACACGTGCCCAAGCTACTGATGGTGTCGGGAGCGGAATACCCGGCGGGGGTTGTGGGGCTGGTGGCAGGAAGGTTGATGGAGGAGTTCTACCGGCCGGTCCTGGTCCTCGAGCTTGGCGATGAAGAGAGCAGGGGCTCGGCCAGGAGCATCGCCGAACTGGACATAACGGAGGCGCTGTCGGAGTGCCAGGACCTGCTGACGCGATTCGGAGGGCACGCGCGGGCAGCCGGCTTCACGATTCCGAGTCCCAGGGTGGAGCAGTTGAAGCAACGGCTGCTGGCCCTGGCCGAGAGCAGATTTGAAGGGATCGACTTGCAACCAAGACTTCACGTCGACTGCGAGGTGCCACTCTGGGAAGCGAACTGGAACCTCCAAAAGCAGTTGGCAACGATGGCGCCTTTTGGGTTCGGGAACCCCCAGCCCACGCTGCTGGCGCGCGGCGTCTGGGTGGCGGGGGCAAAAGCGGTGGGAAGGGAAGGAGATCACTTACGGCTGCGGCTCACAGACGGGCGCGTCGAGGTCGATGGAATTGCATTCAGGATGGGCGCCGCGGGAAAAGAAGTGGACAAGCGCCGGGTCGATGTAGTCTATACGCTGGAGGTAAACGAATGGAACGGGATGCAGTCGCTTCAGCTTAACGTTAAGGATATTGGGAGAAGTGTGTACGTGTCGAGTCAGGCGTGATATAATTTCAGGCGTAGAGTTACCAGCACGATCGTTACCCCGCATCTAAGGCATGCACGGGAATCTGGCGGCTGGACGTTACTTGGGTATGTGGGAGACGAGGGGAGAACTCGACCTGATCAATCGAACGGTTGGGAGGTGGGGTATGAGGCGCGGAGGCTTCGAGGAGCAGGAAGGTGCTGGCGATCACAAGGTTTATCGGCTGAAGTGGGACACCAACGACTACGTGCTGACCCCAAAGGAGATATTGTCGGGTCTTTTCATCCGGTACTTGATCAGTCGCGGGAAGCTTAGCGAGTACGGGTTAGGGACAGAGACGGGCGGCGGGTGGATCGATTGCGACAGCTCAGACTGATCTCGCCTGTGATCGTCCAAATAAGCTGGGTGTGCGTTGGGAGCCGGGCCTTCCTAACTCGGGAAGCGGTCGGAGCTTGATGTCGAGCAAGATCAGCTCACAGGAGGAGAAAATGGAACAAAGCCGCCGAGGAGACGGGGCAGGAACAGGTGTGATATCTGCCTCGAGCGCATGATCGAAGCACATTGCTGACGGGCGGTAGAGACGCGTGAAGCAGGCGTGGTCTGGGCGCTCGCTATGGCGTCTGGTGGGAAGGCGACGGTGGTCTAATGGCTTTTGCGAGGGCACTGCCTCGGTCCTGGTGCTTCCTGCAATCGCATACCTACTCATCGCTGCGATGCTGGCCCTAGGGGCACAGGAGGCAGAAGAGAACGTTCCGGAAGTAAGTATCTCTCCAATCGCCACGGAGGAGGCGAGCCAAGCCACCGATGTCCTCGACGAAGTAGTGGCGGAGCCCACTGAGACGGCGGTTGTGCTGGTGATTATACCTCGTGCCCCCACCCCGACGCCAATGCCGGCACGGGGTGCTGCGCCTTCGCCCACAGTCTTGCCCACGCCGACGAGATCGAGCACGGTTGCACTCCTCAATCCAGGGCCCTCGGGAATACAGGCGCCAATCCTGATGTACCACTACATTCGAGCTTACAACGAACCGCGGGACCCCGTTGGCATCGGCCTCTCGATCAGCCCGGCGAACTTCGACCGCCAGATGCGCTACCTCCTGGAGAGCGGCTACACTGTGATCGGCATGGACGACCTGATAGCGACCCTGCGGCTGGGAGCCGGTCTGCCGCAGAAGTCGGTGGTTCTGACCTTCGACGACGGGTACGCCGATTTTTACCAAGATGCATTTCCGGTTCTGAAGAAGTACGGCTTCAAGGCGACGGCTTTCGTGGTGACGGATTTCGTTGGGCGCGGGGGATATCTTAGCTGGCCGATGATTCAGGAGCTGGCCGCCAGCGGTCTTGTGAGCATTGGGTCACACACGGTCGGCCACGTGGACCTGGCGGCAGTGAGCACCGGCGTGGCCAAGTGGCAGTTGGAAGAGAGCAAACGGGTGCTGGAGGGCAAACTTGGGATGCAGGTCCGGCTGTTTGCCTATCCCTCCGGGCTATACAACGCCTCGGTAATGCGCCTGGTGGAAGCGGCCGGGTACACTGGGGCAGTGTCGACGCGCCCGGGGGCAACGAACGCGCCGGCGGACACGTACCAGTTGAGACGGGTGAGAGTCGACGGGAGAGAGGCCTGGGAAGCTTTCCGATTGCCTCTCGAAGGCAGGGGGGCGTATTATGGGTCGTCCGCTGTTGCGCCAGCTACCCCCACAGTGGTGCCGTCTCCAACTCCCACTGCTCAACCGACGCCGACGCAAACGCCGAGGGCCACCGCAACGCCGATAGAGGTGGCAACGGCCACAGCGGAGAAGCCCTTGCCTACGCCCTCGGCGTACGCCATCGTTCCCAACGTGCTGGGGCTGACGGAGACAGAGGCGCGCAAGCGGATCGAGAACGCCGGTTTGACCGCCGGTTACGTGAACTATCAAAGGGTAGAGGACGTGCAGCCGACCAGCCGTGAAGCGTTTCTCGCGATGCCGGTTGGGTCGGTGGTGAGCCAGCAGCCGGGCCCGGGCACGGCGGTGAAGCGGGGCGAGAGGGTGCTGCTGGCAGTGAGGAAGGGCTAGCGACGCCCTGCCCCGCCCCCGGGCGGACAGGGCCGTCCGCCCCAACGCATGTCCGCCCCGCCCCAGCCCAGGGCGAGGAG
>JACQUC010000054.1 GCA_016210495.1 Chloroflexota bacterium | reverse complement strand
ATGCTGACACCGCCTGTTACAGGGGAACAGCAGACATCCGTTACGCCGGGCACTCCGATTCTCTCCAGCGCGCCCCACGCATCCGCCGAAACGACGATTGAGTCGACGTAGCCGCCCTCGTCGATGGGCTTGTTGCGCGGCGAGCCCTGGAAGATGGGATCATTGCGATAGCTGACACACTGCACCTGCATCACCGGCTGCAGCGACCGATCCCCACCGTAGAAGCCCGTGAACTCCCCGAAAGGACCCTCCAGACGGTAGGAGGATCGATCGTAATGCATCGTGCCTTCCAGCACTATCTCCGCATTTGCCGGCACCTCCAGGTCGATGGTCTCGCACCTCACCAGCTCAACCGGCTCCTGGCGCAGCGCTCCCATCATCTCATACTCATTGGTGCCAGGGGTAAAGCCGGTCGAGGCGCAGAAGGGAAAGGTCTGCTCGGCGCCGATGACCACGGCTACGGGCAGCGGCTCTCCCCGCTGCGCCTGCTTACGCCCGTGCCAGTGAATGTGCTTGTCGGGAGGAGCCTGGATCGCCAGCGATGTCTCGTCCAGGAGCATTCCCCGGTACAGGCCCACGTTGGTCCAACCCGTCTCGGAGTCCTTGGTTACCACCCCGCCAAACGTCAGGATGTAGCGGCCACCGTCCCGATTAAACCATTTGGGGACGGGCAGATCCAGCAGGTTCACGTCGCGGTCGCGCAGCACGTTCTCCTTGACCGGTCCTCTCTCGACGAGCACAGGCTTAAGGGGATTCCTGACCCGTTGGCGGAACGTCTGGACGAGATCGCGGGGCGAGCTGGTGCTAGGAAGCCCAAGCATCATCGCGATGCGAGGGTAGGTGGCGAGGGAGGCGGTGAGGACGCGACGAAACCGGCCGTTTTGATAGCCCTTGATATTCTCGAACAGCAAGGCGGGCCCTTTGTGATCGATGGAGCGCTGAGTTATCGCGCCGATCTCCTCGTTCCAGTCGACCTCGGCGGCGATCCTCTTGATCTCGCCAGCCTCTTCCAGCGCAGCCAGCCAATCCCGCATATCCTTGTAAGCCATTCTCAGCCATCCTCCCTTGCACATTCCCCTTTGCGCTCTTCGCGACCTTCGCGGTTGGCGTGTCCTCGCATCACGCCGGCTTCCGCCCGACGATCTTGGCGCTCCAGATCCTATTGAAAAACCCCTCACCCCGCTCCAAAAGCTTGGCCAGATCTTGCCGGTCCGTCAGGCCCAATTCGGCGCTCTGCAGAAACGACCTCACGCTGGCTTCGTCGTACCTTTGCCGGGCGATCACCTGCACATCCACCAGTCCAGCCTCTCGCATCACTCTCAGATACTCATCTTCCTCGATCGCGCCCGCGATGCAGCCGGTCCACAGCGCGATATCGTTTCGCACGTCGTCTGGCAGCTCGGCGGTGACGATATCCGAGATCGAGACCCGGCCGCCTGGCTTCAGGACCCGGAACACCTCGCCGAACACCTTTCGTTTGTCCGGGGCCAGATTGATCACGCAGTTGGAGATAATCCAATCGACGCTCGCATCTTCAGCCGGCATCGCCTCCGCATCACCCAGCCGGAACTCCACGTTCTTGACGCCAGCCTTAGCCGCATTCTCCCGTCCCCTCTCGATCATCTCCGACGTGAAATCCAGGCCGATGACCTTCCCCGTTTCCCCGACGATCTTCGACGCGAGCAGCACGTCGATCCCCGCGCCCGACCCGATGTCCAGGACCACGTCGCCCGGGCGCACGCCCGCGAACGACAGGGGATTGCCGCAGCCAAAGGAGTGCTCCACCGCATCTGCCGGCAGTTGCGCCAGTTCCTCGGGCGCGTAAGCAGCCAGATGCCTCTGATTTCGCGCCGGTGTCGTCGGTGCACAACTGCTGGGCGCGCCACAGCAGCCTCGACCCTGCTCGCTGATCGCGCCTGCGTACCTCTCTCGCACCGCCTGCTTGATCTCCTCGTCACTTCGCTCTGGTTTGGCGACTTTTGTACCCACGGCTTGCCCCCATTTTTGTCTGTATTTTGCAACAGGTGCATCCCACACCTATGATGCCTGAGAATAAGGTAATGTACGGGATATTGCAGAAGCGTAGGGGCGGACGTCCTCTGTCCGCCCCGGGGTGGGGTGGCGTGCAGACGTTTCCGCAGTCCTGCGTACACTACCCAAAAAAAGACGCTACACCGCGCAACACCGTGCGCCCATCTCCTCCGCCGTCGCCGCCAGCCTTCGCAATGCCTTGAGGATCGCTCCTCGCTCGTCGTCGCTCAGCCCCGCGAAGGCGGCCGCAAAAAAGCGCCGCTTGCAGTCCTGCAACGCCTCGACAGTTTCCTGGCCACGCTCGCTCAGCGAGACGCGGACCACGCGCCGATCCTCCGGGTCTTGTTTTCGTTCTGCCAGACCCTTCTCGATCAACGAATCCACCATCCGCGTCATAGTTGTGCTGTGCAGCCGCATCTCCGCCGCCAGTTCGTTCATCGTCACCTCCCCGCGTTCGCCCAGGGCCAGGAGCGAATACGCCTGTGCCGCCGTCAGCTCGCAACTGGCCACGAGAATCCGATCGCAGCACTCCAAATTGCGCATCAACCGCCGCGACAGCCGGTCAACCTCGTCCACAAAACGTTCCAACGACGCCATACCCCAACCCCCAATTGTCTGTAAGTTACACCTAATGTAACATACATTTTCAGACTTGTCAAGAACTTTTCGCACCCGAGGTGCAGAACACCTTTTCCGCGTGAGGCGGGCGTTCGTATGGGCAGGAAGAATGCCGCCTACTCATTCGTTTATTCGCTGTCTATTCGCTGGCGCCTTTCTCCGCCTGCTCTCTTGCCGCGGAAACGTATTCCGTACCCGCACCCTTCATGGTGCGCCTGGCTGTTCGTGTGCCGAGATACCTCGAACCCACGCCGAACGCGCCCGTCCGTAGCTCGCCCGGGCACCTACGCCGCCACGAAATACACATCCGTCGGCTTGAACTTCGACAGCCGCAGAAACTGCGCCTTCACCGGCATCCCTATTCTCACATCCTCCGAGCTCACCCCGACCAGCCTCGACAGAAACAGCGTGTCGACGCCGTCGAACTCCACCAGGATCAGCGTAAACGGCGTCTCCTTCAGAAACGCCTCGCTGCCGAAGTGGCACGTGGTGAAAGTGTGCACCCTGCCTTGCGGCGGCAGCTCCATCCACTCGGTCTTGGCCCCGCATTCCATACAATGAGAACGCGGCGTGGCAAACCGGTACCCGCACGCCGTACACTCGCTGCCCATTAGCTTCCCTCGGGCCAGGCCTGCAAAGAAAGGCGAATCCTGCGCGTAGCTGTGGATATAGTCGATCTCATAATGGTGCTTGATGATGATGGGATCAAGGTTATACAGGATGGTGCCATCCTCGGTTTCGGGTAGCTTGATCTTCTCCTCGGCCATCGCTCAGAACCCCCTTTCCAGAATGCTGACGGTGATGTACGTCCCCGTGCCTGCGTGGCTATGGATCAGCCCTCGCCTGGCGTTCTTCACCTGCAATTTGTCGTTGCCCAGGTGCTTCTGGGTACTCCCCTGGAGTTGCCAGAAGGCGAACACCGCCTGCATCAGCCCGGTCGCCCCCACGGGATGCCCGCAGGCCAGCAGTCCCCCGGACGGATTCACCGGCACCTTGCCCTCCAGACTCGAGTGACCTTCCTCGATGAACCGGCCGCCCACCCCGTACTTGCACAGACCCAGGTCTTCGTAGGTCTGAATCTCCGACGACGTGTAGGCGTCGTGCAGCTCCACGAAGTCGAGCTCCTCGACCGGATTGAGAATCCCCGCCATCTGGTACGCCAGCTTCGCCGCCGTCCGTCCCGCCCGGAAGGAGTGGACGCCGGGATAGCGCAGGTCCTTGTAGTCGCTCTCGGATTCGTGCGGCAGCAGAATCACCTTGCCGTGCGGCCTGTCGGCCATTCGCATCGCGTCCGTGCCGGTGCCGACGCCCGTTATCTTCACCGGCCTGTCGGTCAGCTTGCCCGCCACCTCTTCTGAAGCTAGGATCGCGACCGCTGCGCCATCGGACATAGTGCATATGTCCAGCATCGTCAGCGGCGTTGCGACCATTGGCGACGATCTCACGTCCTCCACCGTCAGCTTCATCGGGCTCTGCGCATAAGGGTTGTTAATGGCGTTGCCGTGGTTCTTGATCGACACCTTGGCCATCTGCTCGACGGTCGTGCCGAACTCGTACATATGTCTTTGAACCATCATCGCATAGTAGCCGCTATAGAACCCGCCGACCGGGTAATCGAAGTTGGTGTCCGAGGCGTGGGCGATGAACTCGTTCCCTTTCCACGTGTTCACCCTCGACATCGTCTCGAAGCCGTAGGCCACGCACACGTTCATCCGTCCCGATGCCACCGCCTCCCACGCGGCCTGAAAGCAAAGCCCACCGGTCGCGCCGCCTCCCTCGACCCGCTTGCTCGGCCTGGGACACAAACCCAGGTAGTCCTGCGCCATAATGCCGGCCATCAGTTGGCGCGTGAAATGGTCCGAGAAGTACGAGGCCACGCTGCCGTCGATCCCCTCCAGCGTCAAGTTGGGAACGTCCCTCATCGCGTAATCGAAGGCCTCTTTCACCATCAACCGAAAGTCCTTATCAGGCGAGGCCTTCCTGAACTTAGTGATACCGCCGGATACCATATAAACGGGTCTCACGCAGCTCCCTCCTCTTTGGTAGGTTGCGCAGCCAGGGTTTCCCTCTCCCTTCTAGGGAGAGGGTTATGGTGAGGGTCGTACCACCGTCTGCTTTACTTCCGGCTCGTGATTCGCTTCCCCACAATTATCGTACCAACCAAAGGGGTTATTGTCAACGAGGCTGGCCGCAAAACCGCCGCACGATCTCGTAGAGCACCTTCGTGCCAAAGCCGACGTTTTCCACGGACACTCGCTCGTCGTGGCCATGCACCATATCCAGCACCGAGGCATCCGCCTCTTGCTTCATCGGTGCGAAGCCGTAGACCTGTACGCCGGCCGCGGCCAGATACTTGGAGTCGGTACCCATCGTGAGCATAAAAGGGGCCAACGCCGCGCCCGGGTCCTGCTCCGCCAGGACGTCGGCGATGGTTTGATACAGCGGGCTCTCGTGGCTGGATTCGAATCCCGGCGCCTCCAGGGCCACTTCGACCTCCACATCGACCCCCACGACCTTCCTGAGTCGTTCCAAGAAGCCCTCGCGCGTCTGGCCGGGAACCAGACGGCAGTCTACCTCGACCTCGGCCACTGTCGGAACCACGTTCACCAGCTCGCCCGCCCGCACCACCGTCGGCGTTGCCGTGTCGTGCAGCATTGCGTGAACGATCCCGGCGATTCGCTTCTCCACCTTCATCCGGGGCAGGCAGACAGGACACAAACGCCGATTCAGCAAGCCTCGCGCCAGCAATCGTGCGGGGAACTTCTGGGTTTGCGCGAACGTGCGCAGGAAGCTGGCGGCAGTGGGTGTCACCCTCATTTCCAGTCTCGCCCGGCTGAGCCGGTCTACCACCCTGGCCAGCTTCAGCACCGGGTTTTCCTGTGTCGGCAACGACGCGTGTCCGGCTTCGCCACGGACCCTCAGTCGAAGCCAGCACACCCCTTTTTCCGCCGTCTGGCAGACGTAGTAGCGCCGTCCGCCCAGCAGGAGGCCGACGCCACCGCCCTCGTTGATGGCATACTCGCACTCCAGCAGGTGCCGGTGATTCCGCCCCAGCCAGCCCAGTCCGTACTTGCCCCCGGTTTCCTCGTCGGCTGTCGCCGCGAACACGACGTCCCGCGTCAGCGGCAGCCCCTCGCGCTTGAGCAGCAGCATCACCATCAGCTCGAGCACCACGAGAAACTTGCAGTCCAGCGCCCCCCGTCCCCAGACGAACCCGTCGACGAGCTCCCCCCCAAAAGGCGGGCGTTGCCAGTGGCTGTCGTCGGCGGGCACCACGTCCAGATGTGACAGCAGCAGGAGAGGGCGCTCCTCGCCGGAGCCGTGCAGCCTCGCCACCAGGTTCCCTCTTCCCGACGCCGCCTCCAACACCTGGCACTGTATGCCTTCGTTTACCAGGATGCTTTCCAGGTACTTCGCGGCGGCCAACTCGTTGCCCGGTGGGTTCGTCGTGTTCAGCCTGATCAGCGCGCGCAGATGCCCTACCGCCTCATCCGTCATCCGCTGCCAATCGATTCCGGACATGCCGTGTCTTGCCTTTACTGCTGCTGCCCCACCGGCCGCTCGCGACCGGACTCCTTCTTGACTACCATCGCCGCCGCCGCGGCCTTCTCGGCCAGCATAATCAGAATTTCGTACGATTCGCTCACCGTGTCCAGGTATTTCTTCTGGATCTTGGGCTCCAGCTCCCGAAACATTATGTCGAAGGTACGGCTCGGTGGTCGCTTGGCAGTCCGGTATGATTGCAGGATATCCCGAGGTTTGAGCGCCTTCAAGGCATCGGTGATGACGGCTATCCCCCTCTGAATCTCCGTCGATAGTCCCAATCGCAGATCCATGCGGTCCCCGTCCGGGTTCTCGCCGATCGAGACGAGAGCTTCCTGGCACAGCTCGCCGTACTGGCGAAGCATTTGAGAGATCTTGTCCTCGATAGTGCTGTACAGGGTAAGGTAGCGCTGGTGAATTTTTGGCAGTATCTCGTCTCGTAGCCGATTCATTTCGTCGTCGGTCGGTGCTCCTTCCTCGGTTGCGTATTCGCTGAGTAGAAACACCGGGTTCACCGACTCCAGCATGTCCTTGTAGACCTCGACCAAATTGAGTAGGTCCAGCCTGATTTCCTGCATCCTCTCTGGGGTGGTAGTCATCATTCGCTCCCTTCTGTCTGCTGCGCCTGTCGCTCTTTCATATGCTTGCCCATATGTAT